>JBFJYX010000105.1:0-8824 GCA_041622415.1 Pontiella sp. | reverse complement strand
TCACACGCCGTCATTCTCGGGGCCTTTGTTCCGGTGATTCTCGCCATGGGCGGCAACACCGGCATTCAGTCCTCCACGCTGGTCATCCGTGGCATCGCACTGGGCACCGGGCACACCAAAAACATCCCGAAAATCCTGCTGCACGAAATCAGCGCCGGCGCCATTATGGGCGCGATCTGCGGCGTGGTCTTCGGGCTGTATGCGCATTTTGTGATCGGCCGCGAACCCACCGCCTTCAGTTCCTCCTATCTGGCGGTAACGGTCGGCGCGGCGCTCTTCTCCGCCATGGCGTTCGCCGCCGTGTTCGGCGCGGTGGTTCCCGTTATTCTCAACCGGATGAAAATCGATCCGGCGGTGGCATCCGGTCCCTTCGTGACCTCTTCCAACGACATTCTCGCCCTGCTGATTTACTACGGCGTGACCTTCATGATGATTGGAATCGGCAGCTGAATCGATCGCCCATGATTATTCGAGCCACAGCCATACCGCTCGCCATCTATCCCTATTCGAGCACCTCGCACATCGTCCACTGGATGACCCGCTACCACGGAAAAATTTCCACCATCATCAAAGGGGCGCTGCGCACGAAGAGCCGGTTCCTGGGCGAATACGAGCTGTTCAGCACATCGGAACTGCTCTACTTCGCCAAGCCCAGCAGCACCCTGTACACCGCCAAAGAATGTGCCCTGCTGGAAAAACGCCCCGCCTTCCGCACCGACTGGCGCGCCATGCAGTCCGCCTCCTATCTGGCCGCCCTGTTCAACAAAACCACCCCTGAGGACGCCCCCCAACCCGAACTGTTCCACCTGCTCGAAGAACTGCTCGACCGCGCCCAGGAATTCGGGGCGCACCCCAACTTCCTGCCCTGGGCTGAACTGAAATTCTGCGATGCCCACGGCCATGTTCCAAACCTTGGAAACTGTGTAATCTGTTCCGCCCGGGACCCCCTGAAATTCTGCGCCGCGCAGGGCGGCGTCGTCTGCGCCGCCTGCGCCAAAGAGCGTAAACTTGCGACCCTCGAATCCCCCCCCGATGTGATCGCCATCCTGAAATCCTGGGCCGACGCCGATCTGCCCGCCCGCGTCACCGCCGCCACTCTCACCGGCAAACAGCGCACGGATATTCATGCCATCCTCAGCGCCTTCATGCTCTACCACTTCGACCTGGCCAGGGAGCATCGACTCGCAATAACAACGGTATAACTCAACGAGGGCTCAGTTCACGGCATGCGCCTTTAACTCGTCCTCGCTCCGTTCGGCCTCCTGCTCTTCGGCCGGGACATCCATTTGGCTTTCACCGATCGTGGAGGCCTTCCGGCCGACCACCCGCTTAAACAGCGGTTTCGAATCATAAAACGACCACAGGCGAATCCCCGTTCCCGGGCTCTGCATGCCGACATACGCGGTCGGATTGAATGCCCAGATCGTCATATTGGGCAGCACCTCCTTGCCGCGCATATGCGGCGGCGGCGTCCGTCCCTGCAACGGTTCCACCTCCAACCGCTCCCAGTCTCCGACCGGGGTATAATCACCATGATGCGTCCGCAGGCAGAAATTAAAAAAACTGCCCTGCCGGGTAGGCTTCAAATCCGCTTCCCAGACATGCTCCCCCGGAGAAACCGGCAGGCGCAGCACAGCCAGGTTGTTTTTCCCTTCGCCCCGGGCAATGACCTTGCCGTCCAGTTTAAGCTCATAGTGGCCCAGGGCATGAATGCCCAGCAATGCATGGGTTTCGTTTTCCTGAAACCAGAACACATCCTCCACCGCCTGGGCCGCCGGCGGATACGGGCTCGTTCGCAATGCCTGATAGCCGGCCCTGACGGCGTCAAAACCTTCCACCTTTTCCCGATAACCCAGCTGCCGCACCTTTAACAGATCAACCCACTCCAGGGTTCGATAGCGCCCGGCAAAAAATCCAACCCGGTCGGCGGCATCCGCCCACAGCCCGTCGCGCTCCAGCAGAAAAAGCTGCGCCATCAGACCCGGCAGCTCATACCGGTCGGCCGGGCGCGCAAGCAGGTGCGTATAGGCGCTGCTGAGCGGAACCGCCTGCGGCTTGTCCATGTACCAGTAGGCCACGCTGGACATATACCCCTGGGACCGGTTCCCGTGCCCGAACTCGATGCCCATATCAAACGTCTTTTCAAACGGCACCGTTTCCAACATATGGAACCGATACTGATCCGTGCGCATCGCACCTTTTTCGATGAGCCCGTGGAACGGAAGGTCGAACAGGCTCGTGTAATAATACGCCCCGCTAAAGTAATCTTCCAGTCCGGTGCCCAACTGCGGGGGCTGCGTTCCATAGTCCGGACGAACAAATTCATCTCCCTCCAGGATATTCCAGGAACCATCCTGCCCGATAGCCGTCATAAAACAGCCGACATAGTGCCCGGAACCCTCGGCCTCCATGATCGGCAGCGGCCGGCCCGTTGTATTTGAAGCCCGCCAGACCGCATGGAACCGGCGGCTCAGCCCCTCCGAAGCATCCCGGTTACCGACGGCCCCAACCGTCAGTGACACCGGCCGGGCCGACGTATTGGTAATGATGCAGCGCGCACCCTTTTTATAGGGCATCGGAAATCGGCAGATATACCGGCCATCCACATAGCCCATAGGCCATGAACTGAAGGAGCGGAAATAAAACGGATTGCAGAAAAAATCGCCCAGCGGCACATCCACGCTCGGCTCATCCATCCCATCCCAGAACATCTGAAGGCGAAGCTTCCTCAATAATTCAGCCCCCATGGCCTCTGCCGCCGAAGGGTCGGCAATCTGAACCGCAAAGGACTTCAGCAAACCCGCCGCGTCGTCCGTCCAGAATGCCTGACTCCCGCCCGCTTCGATCGTCCGGGGAGCAGTGCCGGCCAGGCATTGCTCAGCCGCCGCCTTCAGCGCATCCGTATTATCCGAAAGGGTTTCATTCACCCGCACGATCTGGTTACTCAGCGTCCCGGACATTTCCCGCGGAAAACTTTCCACGGATTCCGGCTTCATCGCCAGCTTGGTATAGTTGATCTGAATATAGTTCCGGTTATTGGCATTAAAGTTTTCCTGGGGAACCATTTCAATTCGAATGCTTTTACTGAACGGGATCGGAAGCATGCAGTAGCGCCCCCCGCCCGACATCCCCGCCAGCGGCTCAACAAACGGGAAGGCCTCCCCGAACAGATCATCCTTCGCCAGGTCAATACGCGGCTCGCGCTCCCCGTCAAAAAAGAACAGCCAGCGCTCCGCCGCAAAACTCGCAATCCAGAAACGCGAAATATAACCCGGCCCCTCCGCCTCGAAAATTTTGATGCGGCCGTTTGCATCGGCCTTCGAATAAACAAACCAGTCCTGGTTTCCCCCGGTTTTATCATGGGAACTGAACAGGAAAGACTCCCCCAGCGGAGCCGATGCAAAAGCCGTAAGATCTGCGGTCCGCGACAGGAGAAAACCACAATCCACCCGATCCGGCAGCGGCGCCCCGTTTTGCGAACATCCGGTTAAAAACAGCCAACACCCCAAACCCAATGAATTAATTATGGCTTTACGCAGAATACTGAACATAATGGCAGACCTTTATTTTAAGATTATGAAAGCTACCGAATGTCGAAATACAAGGCAAAGTGAAACTGGGCCGGCTCCAACCCCCCGCGGCAATGCGTTAGCCGCATGTGCAAAAACCAACATCACCCTTGCCGTTTTATGTGCAGTCCTGCTATCTGTTTCTTAAATCAGGTCCATGTCCGACAAAGTCGCCAACGCACATGATGAGATAAACTTAACACCCCAAAGGTTCACGGGTCTCCACCCTGAAAGAAAACTCGAAAAGTGAAACCATCGATCAAGCTATACGGTGAACGCAACACCAACACGCGGTATCTGAGCAGACTCATCGGGATGAATCTCGATGCAGAGGAACTCGGCGCGCAGGTTCCGCAACGCCTGACGATATCATTCATTCCTCTGTTGACCGCCGCCTGATGGAACATTTCAACTATGCCGCACTCTGAAAAACCCCGTATTTTTCATCTGGATCTCGCCTACACCAAAGGATGGTCGGGCGGGGACAACTGCACCTTTGAGACGATCAAATACTTTACCGACAAGCCCGTCGAAAACATCCATATCACGACCGAACGCTGCCGCGCCGTCTACGAGGAAAAAGGGCTTCGGGAACAGGACGGCCTCACCTTCACCACCGTGCCTGACTTTTGCGAAAAGCCGGATGGGTTTGAACTGTTCAAGGCCTACTTCCGGCGCATCCGCGCGGTCCGGCCCATCCTCAAAAACATCGACTGGAAAAAAGACGATGTGGTGATCCTGCACAATGAATTTTTTGTAAACACGATCCCCGGCCTGATCCCCACCAAAGCGGGATGCCGCATGTTTTACTGGATTCATATGATTTCCCCAGACCTGTTCAAAGGGTTCTCCGGGCAGTTTACGCATACCCGCCATATCCCGGATCCGGCCTTTATCCACTACTGGCTCAGCCAGCGGCTCTGCGCTTTTCTGATGACCCCGAACGGAAAATCCATCTCCCACAATCCCTACTATGCGGAACTGATTCCGAAACTGTTCCCAAAGTGCCCCTATGAATTGATCTATCCCTACAGCGGTGTCGATCCCCGGTTCCGAAGCTCCGCTCCGGCCGCCACCTTTGACTACGACTGCGTATGGCTCGGCCGCTTCCACGCCCAGAAAGGCCTGTTCGATGCCATCGACACCGTGGCCTTCATGAAAAAGCGCAAGCCCGACATCCGGCTCGCCTTGATCGGCAGCGGCAGCGAGGAAATGGAAAAAACAGTCCGCGAAAAGATTGAAGAACTGGAGCTGACCGAAAACATCATCCTGCTCGGCGCGTTATTCGACCGCGAAAAATACGAAGCCCTGCGCCGGGCGAAGGTCTATTTGATGACCAGCCATTTCGAAGGCTACTGCAACGTTATGGTGGAAGCATTGACGATGGGTCTTCCCGTTGTGGCGTACGACGCACCGTTCCACCGGGTTTTCACGGCCGGCGTCATCAAGGTTCCGATGCAGGACGTGCACCAGCTCGCGGAGAGCACACTGGAGCTGCTCGGCAACGAAAAACGAAGAGCTGAACTCAGTGCAGCAGCCTTCGAAGCAGGAAACCGCCACACCTGGGAATATGTGGCCGAACAAACCTATAAAATCGCTCGCTCAACCGATGGCTGAAAAGCTACCTCCGGGCGGCCCATTCCTCGAGTTCCGACCGGGCATACCCGCACTCACTTAATTTCCGGTATGTATCTTCAGCAACCCACTCCTGATCGTGGTCCCTGAACCTGCAAAAAGTAGTCGGCACCCGGGGAAGGTCAATCATCTGCGGTTCAAGCACAAGGCCCAGCGCCGACATCAAGGACTCCAGCGTTGATTCAGGCTCGAGAAACAAATCCTCCAGCCTGAGCATATGAAAATCCGCTCCGGCCTGCATCAGGCTCGTTTTCATATACTGATTATACAGGTACCAGTAGTTGAACTTTTCGGCCGGCGTCCGGCAGGGCGGAACCCCCAGAAACCGGTTCCAGTATCGTGATTGCTGGTCATTGGGAGCATAGGCCATATCCAGCCCGTTACGCATCACGATAATAAATTTCGCCTGCGGATACCGCCGGCACAGCGGCTCAAAAAAATAGCCGGCATGCGGTTCCTTCCATCCCCATCGGTCAGGCGGAGGCAACCCGTTCTTTCGACGAAGTTTCCAAAGCCTGGAAAACAGCCAAACGGGGCCGTAGTACCGGTCCTTCAACATATCAGATACAATAGCGGGAACATCGGCCCATACGGCTCGGCCGGACCCGGTCAAACTGATCTTCTCAAAACGCTCAATACAACGATCCACGTATGCGGGATCCCTTCGGTCCGAACACGAAAACCGGCTCGGCCGTTTAAAGAGCAGGGAGAAGAGCAGATTATCCAGGGATGCATTCAAATCATTTCCGATGCAGACGCCGGCATCCTGAAGGATCTGACCCAGCACCCGCGTGCCGCTCCCCCCCAAACCTGAAACTATAATGGGTTTATTATTATTCAAACCAAGACCCTGTTCTTACCTGTGCGATTAACTTTCGTCTAAAGCGCTAAACCTTGACCGCCTTGACTCTGATCCGTGAAGATATCCCGAAGCGCGCAAGGCACGCATAGGCCATCGCCATCACCGCTGCGATCCCCGTCCGATTAAGTACGGCATTCATCCCTGGACGTTTCCTCATGCGGTATGACAGCGAAACCTGAAAATCCCTGCGGCTGTACTCTCTGGAAATCCGAACATTGGAAAATCCTGTTTCCAACAGGAGCTTCTTCAACTGTATGGCTGGAAGAAAAACAATATGCGTGGGCAGCTGCAATGAATAGGCATCCGGACCGAACCACTTTGCACTCCCCGCATGAACAGGCACATTCAGGATCAGCTGCCCGCCGCTTTTCAGAAGATCACCGCAAAGTTGCAGCAATGCATGCTGATCATAGACGTGCTCCAGCACCATCATCAGGCGTACCACATCATAGCTTCCGAACTCATTTTTGAACAAAGCAGCATCACCCAGATTCCGCTCACTCAGATCCAGCCCGTGCTTCACTCCCGACCGCACGGCTGATTCCTGGAAATCATAGCCTTTAACGGTCCACCCGGCATGCAGATATGGAATGAGGCCGGAACCGTTTCCGCATCCCAATTCAAGCAGACGCCCGTTTTCAACCATGGTGGGTTCGTTGATCCGCCCACTGAGCAATCGCAGGCACATTGCGACAAGCTTTCCAAATAAGGTTCGCCGCTCTTCGGGAAAATATCCTTCAGCATATTTCAGCATCGTGCGCAAAGATTTCGAAAACCCGCCCGTGAAAGCATAATTATAATAATCCGCTTCATCCGGATAGAATTCATGAATGAACTGCTGACGGATCCGGGGGGTCTGAAACCGTGTTTCACAGGCCATGCAGCGGCTGAGATAAAATGTTCCAGGCTGATGGTGCAGAAGATCCTGCGCCGGAAATTCCAGCGCCCAGGAATCAGAACCGCACGCAGGGCAGGAACGCAGCACCTCATACCTCGCATCTAAATCCAGAAAAACCCCCGCATAACGGTCAATATTCCGCGGCAATGCGTACGGTCCGTTTACAGCACACTGATAAGCTGAGGCCGCTAACTGATCCCGGCCCTCCCTGCTGAGTTCAAAAAGATGGTTAAGCTTTTCCTTCCAGTCCTGCATCGACCGGCACACCCATCCATTTTCACCTTCAACCAGAAACTCCTCCGTATCACCGACCGGCGTAACAAGCGCCGGAACACCGCATGAACTGTATTGCTTAAGCTTGAAGGCCGACCGGCAGAGGCTGAACTCATCTTCCTGAAGCGGCATGACACCCACATCAAACCGGCGGATATTCCGGACAATCAGATCCTCATCGGACCAATCCCCGATTTGAACAAACTCAATTTCTCCGCGGGTCTGCTTTTTGAGGGCGTCCTTAATGATCTGCTGATCGGCCGGATTCTGAATACCGATAAGGATTAAACGAAAATCAAAGTCCAGTGCACGCAAGGCCGGAAAAAACACCTCCAGCAGGTCATTTTCATGATGATGAAATTTCCCGATCCACCCAATCGTGAAGGTCGTGTTGCTCGTTCTGGAAGCGGGCTCCGGAACAGGCAGCATCGTTGTAATGAATTCCACATTGGGATTATGCGTCAACGCCCACGTCTTCAGCGTCTGGGAGCCCGTGATAACGGTCTTCACCCTTTCGGCAAGATACCGGACCACCGTTTCATCTTCACTGATATAAACGGCATCATCGATATCGTAGAATGATCGGTCCACCCGCTTCAGAACAAACCGGATGATCTGAAAATAGATGCCCCGCTTGCAGATTTTCTGAAAAACATAAACATTCTGATGATCCCTGCAGAACAGCAGTCGCACCAGCAGGGCCATCAGTTGGAAGGCGGTCTTCAATCCCGGAAAAAATACAACATGCCGGCACCGGTATTTTCGCTCCAGAGCCTCAAGCACCATAACTCCCCGGTATCGGACACTTGCCGTTTGCTCATTCGGGGAAAAAGGAAAAAAGTATACAGTCATAATGATCAGAAATTGTATTCCGACGATTGTTACCTTAAATTTTCTCTCAAGGCACGGCTTTTTGTATATCAACCCCCAACACCGGAACAGATCATGGACCTGAGATTTAAAGTAGAGGCACTCGCCCAAAAAATATTACCCCCGCCCGTATTCAATTTTATTAAGCAGCGGGTGCATCTGCCCACAAAAGGCCGCAAAGAGGCCAATATCTGGCTCGCTGAGAACTGCAGCGATGTCAAAGGCCGGGTATTATCCATCGGAAGCGGCGACGATGCGGACGGTCAGGGCAAAAGCTACCGGGAATATTTCACCAGCGCAGACTCCTACACCACCTCTGAACCGTTTGAACGTGAAGGGATTGACCTCGTTCTCGATGCGCGGAATATGCCGGAAATTGAATCGGAATCCTATGATTGCGTTCTCTGCATCGCGGTTCTGGAACATGTCGATAATTTTCAGCAGGCCTTCGAGGAAATCACCCGTGTACTGAAAACCGGCGGCACTTTGATCTTCGGGGTCCCGTTCAGACAGGCCCCCCACATGGTACCCTACGATTTCTGGCGCTTCACAGAATACGGCATTCGCTACATGCTCAGGGACCGGTACGACATTCTCAATTTTTTCGCCAACGATGATACCATTCACAAGTTTCCGGCGGCCTATAAGGTCAAGGCCGTAAAACTCGGGAATGAAATCAAAGACTAGTTCCGTGCTAAGCGCAGGACAGAATCACGG
>JBFJYX010000104.1:0-8847 GCA_041622415.1 Pontiella sp. | reverse complement strand
GCCCAGGATGCCGTGGAAAAGCTGGAGCTGGAAGAGGTCATTTTTATTCCAGCCGCTATTCCCCCGCACAAGCAGCACATTGAGCAGACCCCGGCCGAGCACCGACTGAATATGCTTAAACTTGCGGTGGAATCGGATATCCGTTTTTCGGTATCCGACACGGAGATCAATCGGGGCGGGGTTTCTTACTCCTTCGATACAGTCTGTGAATATGTCAAAATGCTGCCGGACGCCGAGCTGGTGCTGATTGTCGGCAGCGACACTCTGGTTGATCTTCACAACTGGTACAATATTGACGAACTGTTCGAGCTGTGCGAGGTTGCCTCGTTTATGCGGCCGGGGGAAAATGATCCGGAGTCAATCCGCAGCAAGGTGTTGCTGGCGCCCCGGCTCAAGGCGCGTGTTCTGGCCAATGCCTTTGAGTCGCATATGTTCGGCGTTTCATCGTCGGAAATACGGATGCGCGTAGCCGAAGGGCTGGGAATCAGATATCTGGTTCCGGCAGAAGTGGAAATGTATATTTACGAACACGGCCTCTACAGAGGCTGAGAAAAATTTATTATGGATAAAACAGATCAGCAGGTAATCAAAGAAGTCGTGGCGTTTCTCGACGATCGCAAAGCGGAAAACATTGTCGCTCTGGATTTGCGGGAACATGCCAACATTGCGGATTATTTCATCATCGCCACCGGCGCGAACAAACCGCATCTCAAAGCCCTCTATGACGGCTTGCAGCGACTGTTCAAAGACGCCGGATTCAAAGGCTTTCACAAAGAGGGCATACCGGAGAGCGGCTGGATGATCATGGATTACCATGGCATCATGGTGCATATCTTCGAGCACGAGCTGCGTGAATTCTACGACCTCGAAAAGCTCTGGAAGGACGCGCCGAAGATTGATTTAGGAGAGACGGAATAATGGCCTTCAAGATTTACAATACGATGTCCCGGACGAAAGAGGAACTGGTTCCCGTCGATGGGAAACATGTCCGGATGTATACGTGCGGGCCGACCGTCTACAACTATGCCCACATCGGTAATTTCCGGGCCTACATGTTTGAAGACCTGCTGCGGCGCTACATTAAATTCTGCGGTTTCGAAGTCACCCAGGTGCAGAACCTGACGGACGTTGACGACAAAACCATCCGCTCCTCGATTGAGCAGGGGCTTCCGCTGAAAGAGTATACGAAGACCTATATCGATGCGTTCTTCGATGATCTCGCGAAGCTGAATATTGAACCGGCGGAGCATTATCCGGCGGCGACCGACTTTATTCCGGAGATGATCAGCATCATCGAAACCCTGTTTGAAAAAGGATATGCGTACCAGTCGGATGACGGCTCGGTCTATTACAGCATCGATAAATTTGAATCCTACGGCAAACTGGCCCATCTGGACCGGGAAGGCATGCAGGCCGGTGCACGCGTGGCGCAGGATGAATACGACAAGGACAATGCCGCGGACTTTGCCCTCTGGAAAGCCTACGTGCCGGAAGACGGCGATGTCGTGTGGGATTCGCCGTGGGGAAAAGGACGCCCGGGCTGGCACATTGAATGTTCCGCCATGAGCATGAAACTGCTCGGCGAAAGCTTTGATATTCATACCGGCGGCGTGGATAACATTTTTCCGCATCACGAAGACGAAATCGCCCAGTCGGAAGCGGCGACCGGCAAGACCTATTCCAAATACTGGATGCACTGCGGCTATCTCGTGGTCGACGGCAGGAAGATGTCGAAATCGCTCGGCAATTTCTACACTCTGCGGGAGATTCTCGATATGGGCTACACGGGCCGGGAGGTGCGGTATGAACTCCTTTCCTCCCACTACCGCCAGTCACTGAACTTTGCCTTCAAATCGCTCGATGCCAACCGCGCGGCGCTGAAGCGGCTGGATGAATTTTATGCCAACATCAAAGAAGCCGTCGGTTCCGAGACCCAGGCCGGTGAGCTGCCGGGCTGGGCGGCCCATACGCGCGCCGATTTTGCCGCGGCCATGGATGACGACATGAATATTTCCGGCGCCATGGCGGCGGTGTTTGATGCCGTGCATGCCGGCAACAAGGCGATGAGCGAGGCGCCGCTTTCCGGTGCGGAGGCGCTGGCGGTTTCCAATCTTTGGAAAGAGCTCGATTCCGTGCTGGGCCTGCTGATTCCGCAGGAGGAGGCGATCCCGGCGGAAGTCGAGGAACTGCTGGAAGCCCGCACAAAGGCGCGTGCCGAGAAAGACTGGGCGGAATCCGACCGTATTCGTGACCGGCTGGCTGAACTCGGCTGGACAGTGAAAGACACGCCGGAAGGTCCCAAGCTCAGAAAGCTCTGATATGCCGGGAAAATTCATCACGTTCGAGGGCCCGGAGGGCAGTGGAAAGTCCACTCAGATCCGCCTGCTTCAGGAGACGCTTGAAGCCCGGGGCCTGAACGTGTTCTGCACCCGTGAACCGGGCGGCACCGCCACCGGCGAACAGATCCGTAACCTGCTGCAGCATGATGCCGCCGGCGAACCGCTCAGCGACCGGGCGGAGCTGCTGCTGTTCACCGCCAGCCGCGCGCAACTGATGGACCGCGTGATTCTGCCCGCCCTGGAAAACGGCGACTGGGTCCTTTGCGACCGTTTCATCGATTCCACCATGGCGTATCAGGGCTTTGCGCGGGGCATGGATATTTCCACGCTGGATGCCATCAACGATTTTGCCATCGGCGGGCGTAAGCCCGATTTGACCGTTCTGCTGGATCTCGAAATTGAAGCCGGTTTCCAACGGTTGGAAAGCCGCTACGCCGGAACGGATGAATCGCACGACCGGTTTGAGCGCGAAGCGCGCGAATTCCACCATCGCGTACGCGAAGGCTATCACCGCCTCGCCGAGCGCGAGCCGCAGCGTTTTTCGATTATTGATGCCGACCGTTCGATCGAGGCAATTGCCTCCGAGGTTTGGAACGCCGTGCAGGGAGCTCTGCTCTGATATGGACGCCGTGGATCTGCATGCCGAGGCCTGGGAGGGCATCAGAAACGGATATGAATCCGGACGCCTGGCCCATGCCTATGTGCTGGTCGGCTCTCCGCGGGGCAGTGCACTCCATTTTGCTGAGTCCTTTCTGAAGCTGCTGTTCTGTGAACGGGCCGACAAGCCCTGCAACGTGTGCAAGGGCTGTAAACAGGTGGAGGCGCATAAGCACGTCGATACCCTGTGGATAGAGCCCCAGAGCAAATCCCGGCAGATTACGGCCGACGATGTGCGCGGCCTGATCCAGCGGATGAGTCAGACCTCGTTTGACGGGGGCTGGAAGGCGGGGATCATTCTCTCGGCGGACTGCATGAACGTCAATTCCGAGAACGCGCTGCTCAAAACCCTCGAGGAGCCGCCGCCGAAAAGTATCCTGCTGCTGCTCACCGATTCGGCGGAGTCACTGCTGCCGACGATCATTTCCCGTTGCCAGAAAATTGTGCTGGCCGATGGCGCCGCCCGCCATACCGGCACCGAATGGCATCTGCCGCTGATGCACATCCTGCATGAACTGCCGCCGACCGGCGGGCTGGATGCCGGCCGGCTGGCCTGTCGGCTCAAAGCGATTCTGGATAAGGTGAAAGCGGGGATCGCGGACGGGGTGATGGAAGAGCTGGACCAGACCGATGAAGCGCTGGATGAATCTAAACTGAAGGTTATTCTGGAGGCGCGGACCAATGCCCGGCTGAAGGAAGTGCAGGCCGACGTATTCCGCGTGATGCTCGACTGGCACCGCGATGTGCTGATGCTGGCCTCGGGGGTGGATGCGGACCAACTCATTTTTCCGGACGATCGCGGCACCCTCGAGGAGCAGGCCAAACTGCATACGCAGGGGTCTGCGCTGAAGGCGATTCAGGAAATCGAGGCCATGGCACGCCGGCTGGACCGGAATATACCGGACCTGCAGATCTTTGATGAGGCCTTCCGGAAACTGGTTCGCCGGTAGACGCAGCCGGCACCACGGAGCCGGAAGCGCCGTCTACGATTGCAGCCGGTGCACTAATGCGCGCAGGGCGAGGGTGTAGCCGAATCCCCGGAAACCCATGAGCTGGCCGATGCATGCGCCTGCCGTGAGGCTTTTATGCCGGATTTCTTCGCGGGTGTGCGTGTTGCTCAGGTGCACTTCCACCGCCGGTACCGCATCGGATACGGCTTTCAGCGCATCGTAGAGCCCCAGGCTGGTATGCGTCAGCGCCGCGGGATTGATGATGATGCCGTCGAACCGGCCGCGCGCCTCACCGATCCAGGTGATCAGATCGGCTTCGGAATTGGTCTGGCGGAACTCGATATCCACGTCAGGAAAAACACCCTTCATCTCGGTTTCAATATCGGCCAGCGTTTCGTAGCCGTAAATTTCCGGCTCGCGTGTGCCGAGCAGGTTCAGGTTGGGCCCGTTGAGTACTAGAATCTTCATGGTGTTCTCCATTGCTTCGAATAAGGTAAATCAGTCCTGATCGGGAAACAAGGACGTTTGTATTTCGCCCGGCGCCAGGCAATCGGGATCATCGAAGCTGACTTTGTTGACCCGCTTTGAAACGGGGCGGGCGGTGAGCGGTTCCGGGACTTCCGGGAGTTCGAGGCTGACAATCGAGTTGCGGGGTTTTCCATCCTTTGGAACCAGCAGCCAGTCGTTCCATTGATGCGGGGGGATGATGACCGGCATGCGGTCGTGCAGCCCCTGCATATTGCGGTCGGCGGCGCGGGTGATGATGACGCAGCGGTCGGCGGACCACAGGCCGGCAAAAGCGAAAAGCCGTTTTTCCAGGGTCTGGAAATAATAGGGCTGGCGGTCTTTCCATTCGTAAAATCCGTCAGCGGGAATGAGGCAGCGCTGCGTATAGAGCAGGTGCTTGAACATCGGCCGTTCGGTCAGCGTCTCTGCGCGGGCATTAATGACGGGGGCGCCGGATTTCGGGTTGATAAAGCCCCAGACGGATTCTTCGGCGTGTGCGGGGGCCTGTTGCCGGATGACGGCGACGCGCTGCGTCGGGGCAATGTTGTAGCGCCGATGGAAGAGGGGCGGCAGCTCGATATCGTGGAGCTGTTCAAGCACTTCTTCCCTCGTTTTAGTTTGTGTGAATCTTCCGCACATGAAGGTTATACGTAATGGGTATTGCGTAACTTTGCAATAGCGTTACGATGGTGTTTTCCAAACGTGGAGGATTAAATGAAACTGGTTCGGTTCGGTGAGAAGGGCTGCGAACGCCCGGGCGTGTGGCTGGAGGATGGTCGGATTCTGGATGTCCGCGCCCTGGCATTCCATATCGAGGATTACGACGCGCACTTTTTCACGCATTTCGGGTTTGAGCAGTTAAAGACGCTGCTGAAGGATCCGGGGGCAAAATATATCGAGGCCGAAGGGGTCCGGCTCGGGCCGCCGGTGGCGCAACCCGGCAAGATTATCTGTGTGGGGGCCAACTATGCGGATCACGCCAAAGAGTTCGGGCACGATGTGCCGACGGAACCGGTTCTGTTTGCCAAAGTGACGTCGGCGCTCAACGGCCCGTTTGATCCGGTGACGCTGCCGGACGATGCCCGGGTGGTGGACGGCGAGGCTGAGCTGGCGGTGGTGATCGGGAAAACCGCGTACAAAGTACGGCAGGAAGATGCCATGGAGTATGTGGCCGGATACACCGTGATGAACGATGTGACGGAGCGCGTGACCCAGAAGAAGAGCAGCCAGTGGATGACCGGCAAGGGGTTTGACACTTTTGCTCCGCTGGGCCCGTTTCTCGTTACGCCGGACGAAGTGCCCGGCATTGAAAACCGCCGCGTCTGGCAGCGCTGTAATGATGATGAACTGCAGAACGGCAATACAGGCGATATGATTTTTTCGATTCCCTACCTGATTGAGTATATCTCAAAAGGCATGACGCTCCATCCGGGCGACATCATTTCAACCGGCACGCCGGCCGGTATCGGTTCCGCGCGCGATCCGCAGGTGCTGCTGAAAAGCGGGGATGTGGTGGAAGCGGGCGTGGACGGCGTCGGTGCGCAGCGCGTCAAGGTGGTCTGATCGACGACCGGCGGGCACGGCGGAGTCTGCATTAAAAAAGGGATCGCGATGCGATCCCTTTTTCGTTTTCCAATGTCTGGAAAATCTTAGAACTGATAGCGGAGCGAGCCGAGCAGGGTGAAGTCGCTGTAGTCTTTACCGAACCGGGTGTCGAGATCCGCGCGGAGCTCGAGGTATTCGCCGAACTTGGCCGAGGAGCCGATACCGATTTTGAAGATATCCTTTTCCGGGGCCTGCAGCTGCAGGTTGTAGTTGTTGGATCCGCCGCTGAGCTTGTAGTCGAGCGATTCGTCGTCGCCGAGCCATTCGTGCATCCAGTGGATGCGGAATTCCGGTTTGAGGGTGACATCGCCCATGCCGAGATACATGGCGGCACTGCCGCCGACGGCGCTCTGCAGGTAGAAAGCGTTAAAGCTGTCCACTTCGCGGGTGACGGCGCCGCTGCTGGTCTCTGTATACTCGTCCTGGAAGTAGAGGTTGCCGAGGAAGGAGACCTGCGGGGTGAAGATCAGGTATTGGCCGATCATTTCTTTGCCGGCACCGATGGAGAAGGCCACGTTCTGGGCATCGTATTCCGCCTGGGTACCGAAGTACTGATCCAGGTCGGCATCGACGGAGCTGTTCGCATAAATCAGGCTGAAGTCGCCGAACCAGTCCTGCGTACCGACGGAGGAGTAGAGGGCGGCATAGATGGATTTGGTATCGGCGGAGGCGCCGTTGTCCTTATCCACACTGGCTCCGCCTTTACCGCCGGCGATACCCACCAGTACGTTTTCCGCCACGGAGAGGTCGGCCCCGACCATGAAGCCGCTCAGGCTGGTGTCATATCCGCTAAAGCCGTCGGCCGCGCTCTTGTCGCCCCACGAACCGAAGGCCGAGATCCAGCCCTGCAGGCTCTGCCCGGCCTCGTGCGGACCGGCGGTGCCCTGCGGTACGGCGCGCGAACGGGTGGTGTCGGCCCGCATGAACAGCTGTTCATTCACGGACTGAACGCCGGAGTTGATCATATTGTGCGCCGGAATCGAGCTGACTTTTTCGCCGTAGAGGTCGTTGTAGACGGTCTGGATTTCCTCTTCGGTGCTGAGCTCGCTGCGGATGGTTTCCACCATGGCCGTGGCGTTGGAGTTGCCGGCGTCGGCCAGGGCTTCGATTTCGTTGGAGATCTCGAGCAGTTGGCCGCTGAGGTTGCCGCCGTCGCCGATGCTCTGGCTGAGGAAGTCGCTGAGGATGATGTAGGTGTAATCCACATCGTTGGTCACCAGGATGTTGAAGCCGAGCAGCACGTTGCTGTGGATGTTGCTTTCAAACTTGGCCCCGGTGGCGCTGTTGCTGTTGATGGTGATCGTGTCGGCCTGAACAATGGTGATGATGTTGGATTCGGCGACGCCTTCATCGAAGATGCGGATGACCGGGTTGTTTTCGCTGTCATCGGTTCCGGCAAACTCGGCGTTGCCGCTGACCACGAGGTTCGGGCTGACCTGGTTGCTGCTGACGCCGATGCTCAGGGTGGAGTCGGAATCCTGGATGTATTCGCCGGCAACGTTCACCTGCGATTTGGAGTCGATGTGCAGCGTGCCGTCGTAGAGGTAGGTGTCGCCGCCGACATTGACTGCACCGCCGGCCAGCACATTCAGGGTGTTGTTGGCCGAGAGGTTGGTTTCGGTGCCGATATAAAGATCCGCGCCGATATCCAGGAGTGAGTTGGTTCCGCCCACCGTGAGGATGTTGTCCTGCGAGGCGTACCCGATGATGAGATCGGCAAAGGTTTCGGCCATGGCGCCGTTGGTGAGGGTCAGGCTGTTGTTGTCGTTCGTATAACCCACGTAGAGGTTCTCGGCGCCGGTGGACCAGGATGCGGCCGCGCCGTCCAGAACATAGCCCATGCCGTTTTCGACCATGTTGGTGCCCGAGAGAGTGCCGAGCAGGTGGAGGGTGGAACCCTCTTCGAAGACAATGTTCGTGGCCAGTCCGGTCTGCAGATCAAAATCCCAGTCGCCGGTTTTCAGCGTGCCTTCGTCGGCGACGGTGAGGAAATCATTGGTCGAGCCGATCGTGATATTGGTCTGGGCCACTTCGAGGATGCCGCCGTCCTGCAGGGTGATGCTGTTGCCGCCGCTGTTGGTGGAGCCGATGACGAGATCGCCGGAGACCGCGAGGGTGGAGTTGGTGACAAAGTCCTGCCAGCCGCCGCTGTTGCTGTACCATTTGCCGGAAACTTCGACCGTGTTGTTTGAGGTGCCGTCGTAGGTGCCGATATAGAGGTTCTGGACATTGACTTCGGCCCCGGCGGCGACGCGCATGATGTTATCTGAATTCGCGGCACCGATGTGCAGGGTGTCGGCGACATTCAGCACGGCGTTGGTGGTTTCGACGTGGATGTAGTTTTCGAGGTCATGCTGGTCGGTGCTGGCACCGAGGAAGAGGCTGCCGCCGATATCCGCCGTGCCGCCGTAAACCGCGAAACGGTTGTCGCCGTCTTCGGAATTGCCGACGGTGAGGTCCTGCGCGACATTGAACTGCGCGTTGGAGCCCTGTTCGAGGAAGATATAGTTGTCGCCCGAGTTTTCGCCGATGACGGCATTGCCGGCCACATTCACAATGGCGTCGTTGTTGATGAGCAGTACGTTGCCCGACGCATCCCGGCCGACGGTCAGATCCTGCGCGAGGTCGAGCAGGCCGCCTTCATAAACGGCCGCGGTGTTTCCGCTGCCGTTATCGGCGTCGCCGGAAGCATCGTCGTCCTGTCCGATGACAAACTGTCCGCTGACGGTGTTGGTTCCGCCGGTCTGGTTGTATTCATTGCCGGCGCTGTAGGCGCCGAGCACAAAATC
>JBFJYX010000103.1:0-8847 GCA_041622415.1 Pontiella sp. | reverse complement strand
CGAGGCCCTGGCCGCGGGCACGCCGGTGATTCTCTCTCCGGGCAATGATCTGTCCCCGGAGCTCAAACCCTATACCTGCGGCTGGTTCCTGAATTCGGCCCGAATGGACGAAGCGGTGGATGCGGTGCAGGCCTGTATTGATGCCGACCTGCCTGTGCTGGCGGAAATGGGCCTCCGCGGCCGCAAGTTCATCGCGGAGGAGTGCAGCTTTGATAAATTTAAAACCTCTATCCTGGCCCTGCGCGATGAAGCGGTCGGGCGGGCCGGCTGAGTCCGTATTGCCGCGCGTGCATAACCATGAAGCTTTCGATTATTACCATCTGCTTTAATGCGGAAGAACACATTGCCACGGCGGTGGAGTCGGTATTGGCTGCTGCGCAAAGCGCTTTGGAGTGCGGTGGCAGCGACACCGCTTTTAATTTGGAATATCTGATTGTCGACGGCGCGTCGACGGATTCCACCGTGGATATTGTTGTTCAAACATTGGACAACGCTTGCAGCATTTTGGAGTGCGGTGGCCGTGATTCCGCCTGTAAAGATCCTGCCAGTGCTCATTTCCCCGCAACGTATCAACTCGGCAACCTGACCGCAACCATCCGGTCCGAACCCGACGGCGGTCTGTATGATGCATTGAACAAGGGGATCCGGCTTGCAACGGGGGAGGTGATCGGATTTGTTCATGCGGATGATTTCCTGGCGGACCGTGACAGCCTGCAGAAAGTGGCGGATGCGTTCGCTGCGGATCCGGAGCTGGATGCGGTGTACGGCGACCTGACCTATGTGGATCGAAATGAGATCTGTAAGGTGACCCGGCGGTGGAAATCGGGCCGGTTTACTCCCAAGAGGCTCGGCCGCGGGTGGCATCCTGCACATCCGGCCTTATACCTGAAGAAGGCGGTCTACGAGAAATACGGCGTGTTTGATACCTCGCTGAAAATTGCGGCGGACGTGGAATTCATGATGCGGATCTTTAACCGGGGGATTAAGGCCGCGTATCTTCCGGAGGTGCTGGTGAGGATGAGGGCCGGCGGAACGACGGGGCAGCGGCAGAATATCCTGGAGCAGAACCGGCAGGTACAGGCCGGCATGCGCAAGAACGGCATCGCGGTTTCGCCGCTTTATTGGCCCGCCAAGCTCTGGAATCGGGGATTGCAGTTTGTTCGCGCCTTGGCTGGTTAGGGCGTTGGTTTCGAAAATAAGATTCGCAGCATGCCCTCAAGTCATGCGGGGTCAGGTTATCAGTTTATGGATTTTAAGGTTTTAGTTACTGGCTCGACGGGCTTTCTGGGGCAGGCGGTTTGCGCACAGCTCGAGGCGGATGGATTTGAGGTGCGCGGAGCGCTTCGCTTCGCTGTCGGAGGACAGAGCTCGGAGGACAGAGGTCAGATCGAGTTGCCATCAGGCATCAACCATCAACGATCATTGCCTGAATTTACAGTGGTCGGGGACATTAACGGATTGACGGATTGGGCCGAGGCGCTGGAGAGCGTTGATGTGGTGGTTCACCTGGCGGCACGGGTGCATATCATGGATGACACCGCGCAGGATCCGCTCGCGGCGTTCCGGGAAGTGAATGTGGAGGGCACCCGGCGCCTGGCTGAAGCGGCGGTGAATGCCGGCGTGAAGCGTTTTGTGTTTGTTTCCTCGATTAAGGTAAACGGCGAACAAACGGCTGCGCGAAGCGCTTTGGAGTGCGGTGGCAGCGGCACCGCTTTGGCATTCTCTGAACGAGATAAGCCAGCACCTGAGGATCCCTATGGCCAGTCGAAATACGAGGCGGAGCAGGTGCTGCGGGAGATCGAAGCCGCCACCGGCATGGAGGTGGTGATTCTGCGTCCGCCGCTGCTGTATGGCCCGGGCGTGAAGGCGAATTTCCTGAAGCTGATCCGTATCGTGGATAAGGGGATTCCGCTGCCGCTGGGCGGGATCGATAATCAACGCAGCCTGCTGGGTTTGACTAATTTTGCTGACTTGATTGTGACCTGTATTACGGATGCGCGGGCGGCGGGGCAGACCTTTACGGTGTGCGATGGTGAGGATGTGTCTTCCGCAGAGTTGGTGCGGAGGATCGCAAAGGCGCTGGGCAGAAAACCGCGGCTGCTTCCGGTTCCGGAGGGGCTGATGCGCCTGGCCGGAACATGCACCGGGAAAACGGCCCAGGTGCAGCGCCTCTGCAGCTCGCTGCGGATTGATTCCTCGCATGTGTGTCAAACGTTGGATTGGAATCCGCCGTGTACGATGGAGGAAGAGCTTAGCCGGACGGCAAAGTTCTTCAGAGGTCAGAAGTCGGAGAACTGAGGTCGGGGAGTGGTATCGGTCGCAATAGCTAGCCCTAGAAGTCGGACGCCTGAAGTCGGAGATCGGAACGTCAAAAAAGGAACGATCGCATGCGAATAAATTCGGCAAAGGATCTGAATGTTTACAAGCAGGCGTACGCGCTTTCGATGGAGATTTTCAATCTGTCCAAAGCATGGCCTGCTGATGAACGATACTCATTGACGGACCAAATTCGAAGATCCTCACGTTCCGTATGCGCTAATTTGAGAGAGGCTTGGAGCAAAAGACGTTATGAAGCTCACTTCTTGAGCAAGCTGACTGATTGCGACGGGGAGAACTCTGAAACCGACACTTGGCTGGATTATGCGCGAGATTGTGGATATATCTCCGTAGAACAACATGCCCAGCTCGCAAAAGAATCTGAGGGCATTGGTCGGATGCTTGGTAAAATGCTGAAAGATCCCTCTTCATTTCTATTGAACCATTAAGCCTTATTTAATTCAGCCATTGGATCTCCGATCCTCGGACGTCTGATATCTGACATCCGTTCTCAGACTTCCGACCTCAGGAACTACTTATGATTCGATTTTTTGATTTTATATTTTCCCTCGCGGGACTCACTGCCGGGCTGCCGGCATTCATCGTTCTGTATCTCATCGGGCTGAAGGATACCGGCCAGCCGATCTTTCGGCAGGTGCGGGTGGGGCGGAACCAACAGCCGTTTACGCTGGTGAAGTTCCGCACGATGTCCGTCGGGGCCGCCCAGGTGGCGACCCATGAGGCCAACGCCGCGGAGATTACGAAGTTCGGTTCGTTCCTGCGCAAATCCAAGCTGGATGAACTGCCGCAGCTCTGGAATGTGCTCAAGGGCGATATGTCCCTCGTTGGTCCGCGACCCAACCTGTTGAGCCAGGAGGAGCTGATTGCCGAGCGGTCGAAGCGCGGGGTGTATGATGTGCGGCCGGGGATTACCGGCCTGGCGCAGGTGAACGAGATCGATATGTCGACCCCGCAGCTGCTGGCGGAAACCGATGCCGCGATGCTGCAGAGCCTGACGGTGAAGAACTATTTTAAATATATCCTGATGACCGTTTCCGGCAGCGGGGCGGGCGACCGGGTTCGAACCGGTGCACAGATGGATTCCGATAAACGGTGAGCTTTTTTATATCCGTGTCGTATGCGTAGAACCCGGCTGTTGGCCGGGTTTTTTGTTTTTTGCATGGACGCCGTCAGCAAGCGCTTTCCGCCGGCGATAGTTTTCAAATTCGGCGGCGGAGCAGTCATTTCCATATGAGCTTCCGCTCCAGGCGCGGCCGCGTCGCCTGACCAGATCAATTAGCCGGGCGGTGTATCCCCCGACAACACCGAATCGTGCAGAGGCCGCGGGATAGCGCGATTTTATTTTTTCCGGGTGCAGAAATATCCGTTCCATGCCGATGCTGATTTTTCCGCACAGCGATGCATCCGCACTTTCTGCCATGGCATCGGTAATCCGATTGGGTTCACCACACAGCATGAGCGCGGCAAGGACCAGTTCTTGTACCTCGCGCTCGCTGTGCGGGGCGGATTCGTCGATGAAGGGAACCTTTTGATCGAACATGGCCCGGACCGTGTGCAGTACGAGGCGACAGCCATAGGGCACCCTCAAAGCGTCCGCTTCGGTCGTCAGGCGCTCTGCCGAGCATGCTGCTCCGTGCTGCTTCAGAATCAAAGCCAGGTCGAGATATGCCCGCAGCGGAATCGCAAAAGAGTGATGCAGAATGTGCTGTGCCAGATAGGCCAGCATGCGTTCGACTGGAAAACTGCAGACAGGAATCCCACCGATGGAATCTTCCTGCAGGTCCTGCCATATGCTGGAGAAATCGGGTTTTCGCGTATGACGGATGCCTTCGTTCCAAATATTCCAGTGCAGCTCGATGGTCATGGGATGTGCCGGGTGGAGGTAGTGGATATCTTTGTCGTGTTGCAGGCTTCTGAAACGGTCGGGTGTCGTGTAGCCCAGGTTTTCAAAAACCGTGCGGGCCTGATCGAGTTGTTCGAGCGGGACGAGCAGGTCAAAGTCGCACATCGGACGCTGGGCGCCTTCGGCATAGATTTTTTCGGCGAGCCACGCGCCTTTGAGCGGAATGACCGGCACCCCGGCATTGTGCAGGGCCGATAAGATTTCCCTGAGCTGGGCGGACGCCTGTTCATATTTTACCGCCGCCGCAAAATAGGCCGTTCGCCAACCCGCCATCAGTTCTGCCGGCGGCTGTTTTTCTTTGGGCCAGTGGGCAACGCTGCCATACAGGAACAGATCCACCTGGTGGAACCGGGCGATCTCCAGCACCTTGCACCAATTTATTCGGCGTCCATGTGGGGTCAGAACGCTTTTCTCGTCATTGATCCCCGCGTGGGGCGGCTCACCGCGGACGGCGGCGCGCAGCAGCATCAGCAGATCGCGGTGCTCCTGTGTCAGTTCCGGTATGTTTTCTTCTAAAGGCACGCATATATGATGGCCGCGAGAAGGATTAAAGGAAACTCAAAACACGAGCCGGATATTGATCGCGGTGTTCAGGGTTGGGGTCAGAACGCTTTTTTCGTCGTATGGGTTGCGGATCGGGAGATGGCGGTATAGCTTTCGCGTATGGCACGCAAACCACGTATCGAGTTTTCCGGAGCGGTTTACCATGTGATGAGCCGGGGGGACCGGAATGATGCCATTTTTCGGGAGGATCAGGATCGGCTGCTTTTTCTGGATACGCTGTCGGAAGCCTGCGGCCGTCAAGGATGGATTGTTCACGCCTATGTTTTGATGGACAATCACTATCACCTGCTGCTCGAAACTCCTGAACCCAACCTGGTGGCGGGTATGAAGTGGCTGCAGGGTACGTATACGCAACGGTTCAACAGTCGTCGCAAGGAGTGGGGACATCTTTTTCAGGGGCGTTATAAGGCCTTAGTGGTTCAAGCGGGTCGCGGGGACTACTTTTCAACGGTTGCGACCTACATTCATCTGAATCCGGCGCGAGCGCGGCTACTGGATTTTGAGACGCGGGAATTGTCGGCGTATTTCTGGAGCAGCTATCCGCTCTATTTGGATCAAACCAGACGGCCGGAGTGGCTTTGTGTGGATCGCGTGCTTGGAGAGTTTCAGTGGCTGGACGAGCCCGCCGGACTCAGCGCGTTTCGTCTAATGATGACAAAGCGGACTTTGGAGGTTTATTCTTCCGGGACACCGATGGAGTTCGATGCGCGCTGGAAGGCAATCCGGCAGGGCTGGTGTCTGGGAGATGATGATTTTCGACAGAAAATGGGAAGCCTGATTGATACGCGAATCAACCAGTATACGCGGCGTTCCTATCTCGGGGATGAGGCCCGGCTTCATGATGAGCGAGAGGCTGCACGTTTGCTGGGCGAAGGGCTTGAGATGGTCGGACTGGTGGCCGGGCAGCTATCTGCCTTGCGAAAAAGTGATCCGCGAAAAAAGATGGTTGCCTGGTTGATTCGGCGGAATACCGGTATTGGCAACCAATGGATTTGTGAAAACCTGGCCATGGGGCACGCCTCAAATCTGTCGCGCCTGGTTAAAGAGGTCGATGAATCGACGGATGCATCGATGATCAGGTTTCGAGAAATGACGAAAAAAGCGTTCTGACCCCTCCTGAACTAAAGAAGCATGACGAAGTAGTGTAAAATACTAGAAAGAATGGGTAAAAATAGGTTGGCTGCGGGCTCTGTTATGGATATGCTCTTGTTTATATTAACAAAGAGTGAGGTGTGCCATGGAGGGGCTGTCTTTATTGCTGCGGGTTTGTTTGAGTGGGTTGCGCGGATTCGTCAAAGGGGTTTTGGGGTTTGGATTGCTGCTGGGGGCTGACGCGGTTCAGGCCGCCCTGAGTCCTGGCGATGTCTCGATTATCGGGTTTCGGTCGGATGACAATGATGGACTCTCCTTCGTGACATGGGTTGAAATCGAGGCAGGCACTACGCTCTATTTCACGGACAGTGGTTTTTTTGATGACGGGACCCTGCGTGCAAGCGAAAAAGTCATGAGCTGGACGGTACCTTCAGGAGGTATCTCCACCGGGACGGTGGTGGTTATAACGTGTCCGAAGTCCGAAAATTCTTCGGCGAATATAGGTTCAACGAGTGGAATATTTGATGGCCTTTCCGCAAGTGGAGACCAGCTCTTTATCGGGACAACGGCATTTCCCTCAGGGAGCAGTACTAACAAACCGGGCTCGGCGTATACGGGTACGCTACTCTATGGATTAAACTTTGATACATCAACCTGGGCAGCGGATGCGACTTCATCGAATACATCCGATCTCCCGGATTCACTGGACGGTACATATTTAAATCTGGCTATAGCTGAAGCTGATAATGGTGAGTACTCCGGTTTGCGCTCCGGGCTGAAGATTGAAGAGTTTAAGGCGGCCATCCACGATGCGGATAATTGGACCACGGAAAACGAGGGCTCTGTTTTCGGTGCTCTGAACAGTACGAGTTTCACAGACGTGGTTCCCACCAGCTCCGGCATTGACCTGCGGGCATTCCAGGGGCAGGAAGGGGTGGTGGTTGAGTTTGCGGCGTATGACGTGGAGGCGGACGGGGAGATTCGGCTGATGCTGCAGAATGACGACGGGGATACGGCCTGGACCGGAACGGTTGAGGTCGCGGCGGGACCGGAAGTCTATGCCCGGTTTTATGTGCCGGGGCTGGAGCTGGGTAAGGTGTATTGCTTCAGGGTGCGCGACGAGGTCGGCAAGTGGTGGGATGCGCCGGGTGTAAAAGTGCAGCCCTTTGCGGCGGAGATGGTTTCGGCGTCGCCGGCGGGCATTGAGCTGACGTTTGACAGCCGGCCGAACCATGAGTATGAGGTCCAGTGGATTCCGGAGCTTGGAAGTGACTGGCAAACGGTTACCAGCCTCACGGCCACGGGGGCAGAGACCGCGCTGACGGTACCGCATCCTGATCCGGAAGGCCCGACCGGTTTCTTTCGTGTGCGGTTGAAATAACGGGCCCGCCTGTTGCTGCTTCCTAGGTGATTTTTATGGCGGCGCGTGCAGGGCATGCATGATCCGGGATTCAGGCGGAGAACACGCGCTGCAGGCCGCCTGACGCCGGTTATCCTTTCGGCCGCCGTGGCTTGCGGCGGGAAGGTATATAGTGCGAACCGTCGGGCAACCGCAGCAGAGGTCGGCCGTCTGCGTGCGGTTTATAGAGCGGCAGGTTCGTCAGCACGCCCTTATAAAAGCGATTGCTGTCGGGATGGTTTTTCAGGACCAGTGTTTTTTCCGCTTCAGTCCAGGGGTTTCCGGTCCAGCAGATGAACTCCGGCCTTCGCCGGGCGTGATCTGCGGCCTGCTGTTGCTGCAGCTTTTTCAGTCGTTTCTCGATGTTTTTCATGGTTATGCCCTTTCCTCCATGGCCTGTATCCGGTTTTCGATGGTGATGAGCCGGCACTCGACCTCTTCCTGTTCCCGGACCCTAAAGGCATGCCGCAGGATATCGTTGCAGATGTTGCGGCGGAGCCGCTCGTCGTCGGTTTCCATGAGCTCGCCGAGGGTGCGTGCGGCCCGGGTGGTGAGCGATTTGATGGAGCTGAGGGCTTCTCCGTAGATCCGGTTGCGCGCCCGGCTGAGTTCGTCGGCAAAGGATTTTTCCTGCAACCAGCGATAGGCGGTGGTTCGCCCCACACCCGCGGCGCGCGCTGCGGCCTGGACATCGGAGCTGCGCGTCAGCTCGATGATCAGTCTTTGCTGCCGGGGATTCAGTGCCCCGTCTTTTGATGAGTGGTCGGTTTTCATGATTTTCCTTTCGGTTTGAATTTATGGCTATGAGCCGGAGCCAACACGATGCCCCTACTTTAAGTGGCCGAATCAAATGAGGGGCGGTTGGATCCGAAGGCCCCGGCGGCTCCGCGGTGATGAAATCAGGATGCGGTCGGTGCCGCCGTTTGATTTCACCTCTTAGAGATGAAGGGAAGAACCGCGCTTTTCCTTACATGCAGGACAAAAATCAAATAGAGCGGCGGAGGAAGGTGTAATCAGGGCCGGTGAAGGGGCGGGCGGGGCTGTTTCGGAAGGCGTCTCATGCGTCCATGACTTCGCCCGGCAGGTGACTGATTTGACCCTCTGCAGCTTGGGGAGGGGAGGCTCGATGTGAAATTTTTCCGGGAAGAGGGAGGAGCATTTGAAAACCTGTACCACCGTGTACCGCCGTGTTCCGTTTTCGGGGCCGCGAAGCCGGATCGGGGTTCTTTGAAAATACAACCGTATGCTCCGATCGATATCGCATCAGGGCTCAACCGGCCGGCTCTAGTATTTTTTGCTAAACTTTAGATGGATATAAGACTTGAAGGCAGGGCATTGTGGACGGGATGATCAATCTTACAAATTACCGGTAGTTTACCATGTGTATTAAGGGCTTTTTCACAAAGCCGATACTGGCGTTTGGGAGCGCCTAAAGGGGAAATGATGAAGTTGTTGTTGCGCGAGAGCGCGAAGAAAAACCATATGCTGCTGGCTATGGCCATCACCGCCACGATTTGTGCACTCTCCTTTATCGGTGCGTTTGTCCTTCGTT
>JBFJYX010000102.1:0-8858 GCA_041622415.1 Pontiella sp. | reverse complement strand
TCGCCTTTTCCTGCTGCTCGCGGGCTTCCAGCGCGGCAATGGTAAAGTCGTCATAGTTGCCGGGGAACATGCGGATTTCATGATAGTCCAGATCGGCGATATGCGTGCAGACCTGGTTCAGGAAAAAGCGGTCATGCGAGATGGTGATCAGTGTGCCGGTGTAGCGCTTGAGCAATTCAACCAGCCACTCGATCGATTCCATGTCCAGGTGGTTGGTCGGTTCGTCGAGCAGCAGGATATCCGGCTGCCCGAACAGCACCTGCGCCAGCAGGACCCGCAGCTTGAATCCCCCCTGCAGCACGGTCATATTCTGTTCAAACAGATCTTCACTGAAGCCCAGGCCGACCAGCAGCGTCGCCGCCTCTGCCTCCATGGTATAGCCGCCGGCTTCCCCGAACTCATCTTCAATATGACCGCAACGGTCATTCTCTTCGTCGGTCAGCTCATCCTTGCTGTAGAGATATTCGCGCTCGCAGTGAATCTTCCAAAGTTTGGCATTCCCCTGATATACGGTATCAATGATGGAATATTCATCAAACGCGGCATGGTCCTGCCGCAGATAGCCCAGCGTGCAGTGATTCCCGATGGCCACTTCTCCTTCGCTCTGCTGCTGCTGTCCCGTCAGGATCTTCATGAAGGTGGATTTGCCGGATCCGTTCGCCCCGATCAGGCCATACCGGTTGCCCGGAGTGAATTTGACGGAGACGTCCTCAAAAAGGGCATCTTTACCGAAACGCATGGTGATATTGGATGTGGCGATCATAAAACTGAAATCCTGTTTAAATCTGAAATTCCGAACAAAAGAGCGCGCTTCTATAGCAGGATCAGCCGGGTGAACCGACAGGAAAGTCGATAAAAAGGGAAAACGCCACCCCCGGAAAACACACGTTTCCGACCGGATATCCGCACGCTCAGGGCCGGTATTTCCTCAGAGTAGCGACATCTGATCCAGCATCTCTTTGGCGTGCTGGAGCGTGACGTTGGTGGAATCTTTACCGCCGAGCATCCGGGCCAGCTCTTCGGGGCGGGTTTCGGAATCGAGCAGCTCCACTTCCGTAAAGGTGCGGCCGTCTTCGACCCGCTTTGACACCGCCAGATGGCGGTTGCCGCAGGCGGCCACCTGCGGAAGATGGGTGATGCAGAGCAGCTGATGGTGCTTCGCCACCTGCGCCAGTTTGCGCCCGACGGCCCCGCCGATTTCGCCGCCGATGTTGGCGTCGATTTCATCGAAAACCAGCACCGGAATCTGATCCTGTTTCGCCAGCACCGCTTTGGTCGCGAGCATAACGCGCGAAATTTCGCCGGATGACGCAATCATGCGCAGCGGCCGCATATCCTCGCCGGCATTCGGGGCAAAGCCGAAATCAATACTGTCCATGCCGGTCGGCGTCGGATTGCACGGCGTGATCTGTACATCGAAGAAGCCGTGCTCAAAGCCGATATCCACCAGCTCGCGGGTAATGCACTCCGACAGATGATCGGCCACATTTTCGCGCTGCTTCCGAAGTTCGGAACCGGCCAGATCCAGCTCCTGGAAAATCAGGGTGAGTTCATTTTCGAGCGCTTCGCGTTTTTTATCCCGGCCGCGCAGGTCGGTCAGCTGCAGTTTCCACTGCTCCCCGTTCTGCAGCACCTCCTCGACCGTAGTGCCGTACTTGCGCTTCAGCGTCTGGTACGTGGTCAGGCGGTCATCCAGCCACTCCATGCGTTCGGCGCTGGCATCGATGTCGCCGGCAGACTGTTCAATCGAACGCACCACTTCCTGCACCGAGGTCACGGCACTCTCAAGTTCATCGTGCCACTCCTGCGCCTCGGGCATCAGCTTCACCAGCTGGTTCAGCGCCTGCTGGGCGGAGACGAGGCCGTCGAAAGCACACCCTTCGCCTTCGGTGAGCGCCTGTACTGTGCCGTTGGCCAGCTCGATCACATGCTGCGCATTGGCAATTCTGCTGTGCTCTTCCACCACCTCGGTTTCCTCTTCGGGATCGAGGTTGGCGGTTTCAATTTCATTCACGCGGTAATCGAGAAATTCAATCTGGCGCTGCAGATCCTCTTCATTATCGGAATTCAGCGCGTCAATCTGCTGCTGTACGGCGCGGTATTTGCCGTAAAGCTCGCGGTAGGCCCGGCCGTCGATCTGCCCGAACGCATCGAGAATCTGCAGCTGGACATTCTGGTCGAGCAGCGACTGGTGGTCGTACGGCCCGTGCATATCCACGAGCACTTCGCCCAGGCGCTTCAAAGCATTGAGCGTGACCGACTCATCATTCACAGTGGTCCGGTTGGAGGTCTCGGTGATAACCCGCCGAATGATCAGCAGGCCGCCATCGCACGGTTCCAAACCGACCTCCTCCAGCACGGCATCAACCGCTTTGGAATTTTCGAGGCCGAATTCCGCGTGCACCGAGCAGGAGGTTTCGCCGGTCCGGATCATGGATTTATCGGCACGCTCGCCCAGCAGGAGCCGCAGCGCTCCGATCATCAGCGATTTACCGGCACCCGTTTCACCGGTGATGACATTGAGACCCTCGGCAAAGCCGACCTGTACGTCGTCGACGAGGGCGAGATTTTTGATTTTTAACGTTCTGAGCATGTTCCGGCGGAGTATCCAAAGAACCGGGGACTTGGGCAAGCCGGATTAATCAGGATTGAAGTGTTCGCTGGCCGCCTGGTTTTCCTCTTCCTTGCGCTTCTCCTCGAAACCGTTGAGGAAAATAACGAGCACCCGCAGCAGAATCAGCAGGAAAACCGGGCCGCCGATAAAGAAAAAGGCATCCGGCAGGTCAAAGGAAGGACGCGACGCCGAACGGCGGACATTCGGATTCAGCAAATCACCCGGAGTGGTATCCGGAAGATAATCCTCGGCCGTCACTCCGTATACGCGCGTTACCGCACTCGGCTCCTGCTTTTCCTCGATCATCAGACCCGGACGGTCCTCGGCAATCTGTCCCGACACACTCCCGGAGATCATCAGCATCAGCAGAACGCAGCTTCTATTGATCCAACTTCTCATTCAGCTTTTTCCCACCGGCACAAATTACTCCCCCGCCGGTCCTGTTCATCAAATTGTGATAAACTAGCAGAACAACTTTGAATGAGAATCGGAAAACAACATTTTCTCAATTGTCCGCCCATTCCTCCACCCGCCGATCCAATCCCAGGCCCAGCATGTAGTTATAGGTTGCGCGTTCAAGCGCGTACCCTATGCGGCCCGGATCGTGATCAAATTCAGATTCGAACGCGATTTCATTCAATGCAAATGCAGCGGGTTCGTGCGGCGGCACCGCAATGGAATATTTATCCGGATGCAGCGACAGATCGCTGTGCGCCGTCAGCGCAAACCGGTGCCAGAACGCGGAATGCAGAATCCCGCGGTCAAACAAATCGCGCACGGTTTCCAGGGTCTGGAAAGTTTCCGCCTCGGTCTGCGTCGGAAAGCCATACATCAGGTAGGCATGCGTCAGGATACCCGCCTCCGCCAGGTCGGTCAGCACCCGCTCGGCGTGCGCTATCGTGATCCCCTTGCGCATCAGCTTGAGGGTACGGTCGCACCCGGTCTCCAGCCCGCCGGTCACGGCGATGCATCCGGCATCCGCCATTTTACGGATCAGCCCGGTTGAAAACCGCTTTTCAAAACGGATATTGCCCCACCACTCAATCTCCAGGCCGCGCCGCAGCAGCTCATCACACAGCCCGTCGACCAGATCGTGCGGCAGCGCCTCATCCACAAAATGAAACCCGTCGAACCCGGTCTGCGCAATGACCTGTTCGATCCAGTCGCAGATGACCGACGGGTCCGCCGGGTCATAGCGGCAGATATAATCAATGGACGTATCGCAGAACGCGCAACGGCTCCAGCAGCATCCGTGAGCCAGCACCAGTTTATTCCACCGCTCATCCGACCAGAGCCGGGTCACCGGATTGAGCGTTTCAAACACGCCGAAATAATCATCGAGTTCCAATCCCTGGAAATCCGGCGGCGGCAGGTCGGCATGGCGCACCTCCTCCATTTCCGAGGTCTGGAAAACCACCGCGCCGTTTTCGCGTTTAAACGTCCGTACCGGCGTTCCGCCTTCCGCCAGCTGCTTCAACGGCAGGAACCCGCTGTCGAGCGTGATATAATCGACATAGTCAAAAACGGCGGGGTCCGAAAGCTGCCGAAGCTCAGTATTCACATACCCCCCGCCCATCACAATTTTCACACCTGCGCAGGTGTAGTTTATGCGGCGTGCAATGATCAATGCGCCAAGCAGGCAGCCCGGAAACGGCACCGTCAGCACCACCATTTCGGGCGCATGCCGGCGCATTTCATGATCGGTCAGTTCTTCCAACCATTGGAAAAACAGGGAATCGCCCTGCTCCAGTTCGTCGCGGACCGGCTCAAACGCCGGCAGGCTGGAGGCCAGCTTTTCCGCATAGCGCGAGAAGCCGAAGTTGGGATCGAGCTCAGCGGCAACATCGGCAATATCGTCGAGGTACAGGCTGGCGAGGTAGCGCGCGCGGTCCTCCGGTTCCAATCCGCGGAAGTTCCAGCCGAGCTGATTTTCCATGTCATAAGCCCGGGCAAGATGTTCGCCCTCGGGCAGCCAGCCCCGTTTGAGGATGCGGGAGACGGCATCCGGATTCCGGTTCTGCAGGAAGGCCAGGACCGGATCAATGGTTTCGAGATAAGGCCCGGCCTCCTCCAGTGGAATGCCCAGCTCGTTGCTGAGCGCGGTAATCCCCTCGCGCGAAAAGAGTTTCAGCAGCAGGTTGAGCGACAGGTCCGACTGAACTGCGTCGTGGCCCTGCGACTTCAGCCAGGCCGTCAGCAGCGGCGTGGCGGCATAGGGTGTATTCGGTTGGAGAAGCGGCGGTGTGATCAGTAGAATTTTCATAATTTCAAGGACAGGAAAATACGGAATCCGGATCCGCTTTTCCATCTGCAACCGTATTATTATTGCACGTAAAAAGCCTATTGTGCATAAATGCGAATCGTTTACCAAACCGAAGGCTATCTACTATGGCAAAACCAATTTATGCGGGGTCTTATAACAATCGCAGCGGCGGGCGTTGGAAGACCGTTTTTATTATCATCATTCTCATCCAGCTCGGCCTCGTGGCCGCGTACCTGATTTGGAGCAAAGGCAAAAAAGACGAACCGGCGGCTCCGGGTCTTCCCGAACCCAGCGCGCCTACCCTTTCAACCATGGAACCGGAGATCCCCGGCCTCGCTCCGCCGATTGTCGCGGTGGAGAGCACACCGGAAGTCGTGTCCGCGATTTCCGATGCCCGCGCCGCGATGGATGCCGGCCAGTTGCTCGAAGCAAAGAAGCAGCTCGATACCATTGTGGCCACCTCGCCCAACGACGAGGCCATCCAGCTGCTCGGCGACGTAAATATCCGGTTGCTGAAGTCCTCCATTCCCATGCCCGGCAAAGAGCGCTATTCGATTCAGCCCGGCGACTATCTCCAGAAAATCGCCAAAAAATATAATACCACCGTGGCGCTGATCAAAGCGATGAACGGCATGCAGACCGATACCATTCGCGCCGGGGCGGCCCTGATGGTGTATAACGGCAACTTCAATATTCGTGTTTCCAAATCGCGCAACACCCTCGACCTGCTCGCCGGCGACAAGCTGTTCAAACGCTATTCGGTGGGCACGGGCCAGTTCGGCAAAACCCCGGCGGTTGAATTTGAGATTGTAGATAAAATTGTTGAGCCCACGTGGACCCGGTTTACCGACGGCGCCAAGATTGAATACGGCGACCCGGAAAACGTGCTCGGCACACGCTGGATGAAAATTGTATCGGAAGCCCACCCGGAAATCACCGGATTCGGCATTCACGGAACCTGGGAACCCAACAGCATCGGCAAGCAGTCCAGTGCGGGCTGTGTGCGCATGCTGAACAAAGATGTCGAAGAATTATTCGATATTGTTCCGCGCAAAACAGTTGTTATAATCAGCGAGTAACTTTGAGGAGAGAACCATGAGCGTACCATTCAGCCTGCCATTCGAAAGCCCGGTCCAGGAACTGGAAACCAAACTGAAAGAACTTGAAGCCTTCAGCCAGGAACAGGACATCGATGTTTCTCATGAAATTCAGAACATGAAGCGGAAAATCGAGCAGACCCGCAATGACATCTACGCCAACCTGAGCGCATGGCAGAAAGTCCAGGTGGCCCGCCATCCGAACCGCCCCTATACCATGGACTACATCAACGCCATGTGCACCGACTTCGTCGAAATCCATGGCGACCGGATTCATCGCGACGACCGCGCCATCGTCGGCGGCTTCGCAAAGATTGACGGACAGAAAGTCATGATGATCGGTTCGCAGAAAGGCCGCGACACCAAAAGCAACGTGGAAACCAACTTCGGCTGCGCCCATCCGGAGGGCTACCGCAAAGCCCTGCGTCTTATGAAACTCGCCGACAAATTCAATGTTCCGATCGTGACGCTGATCGATACCAAAGGGGCCTACGCCGGCCTCGAATCCGAAGAGCGCCACATTGCCGAAGCCATCGCCGTCAACCTGCGCGAAGCGTTCAATCTCAAGGTTCCGATCATCTGCGTCATCATCGGCGAAGGCGGTTCCGGCGGTGCGCTGGGCATCGGCATCGGCAACCGCATTCTGATTATGGAACACGCCTACTATTCCGTTATTTCACCGGAAGGCTGCGCCGCCATTCTCTGGAAAGACCGCGCCTATTCCGATAAAGCCGCCGAGGCCCTCAAAATCACCGGCGAGCATCTGATGGATCTGAAACTGGCCGACGCCATTATTCCCGAGCCTAAAGGCGGGGCGCACACCGACCACGCCGCGGCGGCGGATATCCTCAAAAAGGTCCTGCTGGAAAACCTTGAGGAACTGAAAGCCATGTCTCCGAAAGAAATTCTGGAAGACCGCTATAATAAATTCCGCGCCATGGGTGAATTCGAAGGCTCCGTAGCCTGACCCATTCCGCTGCGAACCGAAACATCCCCGTCTGCCGGCGGGGATTTTTTTAGGTTCATGCCCCATTTCCGGGGAAGGCCTGCCTGATCTTTAAAAAGAAGAACTCATCATCCCGATAGCCGTAGGCCATGCGTTTGAGCACTTTAATCTTATTATTTATCCCTTCGAGCAGGCTGGTATGCAGGGGCCATCGGGCGTGAGAGACGATACCTCTGATGTAGCCGGCAAGTCGGGTGGCGAATTTGATTAGAGGTTCTATACCGCTCTCGATTGCCCGTTCGTACCATTGTTCCCAAAAGGTCTGGGCCAGTCCGGCATCCCGAAAGTTCCACAGCTCTTTCAGGTCGGATTTCATGACGTAAACGGTAGCCAGGCTTTGATTGGCCTGAAGCAACTCGTCCAGGCGAACTCGATCTGCGGGTTTCGGGATGTTTTCAGGATTGCGCAACAGCAGCCAGCGGGAGCCCTTGATGACTCTACGTGTGGGCTTGTCATCCCGCAACCGGTTGGCTTCGTCAACCCGAACCCGGTCGATTACCTCTCGTCCGTATTTGGCCACTACATGGAACAGATCATATACCACATCGGCATCCGGGCAGTTCTCCCAGACTTCATACTCAAAGGAACTATTCATATCCATAGCCACGGCTTTGATGCGCCTGCAGCCTTCCTCTCCGAGCAACTCGAAGAACGGATGAATCGCTGCTCGGGAGCGGCCCCGACCAAGCCATAGCACCTTCTTACATGTCGGATCAATAATCACCGTGGCGTATCGGTGCCCCTTCTGGATGGCGAACTCATCCATCGCCAGCAGCTCAACACCTTCAAGGTCTATGGGGCCAAGTTCCCGTTGCAGGTATCGCTTTTCAATGTTCTTAACCGTTTTGCGGTTGATACCGTATTCTGTTGCAACATGTTTATGCGTAGCCACCTTGCAGAGCCTTGCAACGGATTCTTCAAAGCGGCAGGTAAAGCGTGAATAGGGTTCATTCCAGTTCAATGCTTCCAGTTTGGGGCCGCATAGAGGACACAGCACTCTGCGGCGTATGACCATCAGCCTGACCGGCTTTCCAAAGACCGGAAGATCACGAATCCAGCGGATGCTCGAGTCATGTACGCTTGGGGCCAGTGATTTACACCCGCAGCACCGGCCGGAGGTTTTAACCGGCAGTAATTCGATCCATACTTCGGATGAATCTGATGGAGCGGGGCCGACGGTGTTGACACGATAACCTTCCCATTCGCCGAGGATTTCGATTATCTTCTGAGCGGTCATAACGGAATCTCCTTTGGTTGTTTATTTGTGCAAAAACAAACTACCAGATTTTCCGTTATGACTTCTCCTTCCCCGGAAATGGGGCATGAACCAAAAAAAAGCCCCCCCGAAGGGACGCTTTATCAAGCTTTTCAATCCAAGAGATGATGCTTAGAAGGAAGCTGCGAGGCTCAGCATGCCGACGAAGTCGACATCATAACCGAGCGTACCGGTAGCTTCAACAGCATCACCCAGCACGTCGTCGTCGATCTGGCCGATGTACGTAGCGGAAGCACCGATGCTCCAAACGTCGGTCAGCGGGTAGCTGACAGCCGCGGACAGGTCGTAGTCCGAGAAGCCGGATTCGCCGCCGTCCGGATCTGCGTAACCCACACGGGCACCCAGGGAAACCGCCAGGTCTTCAGTCACTTCCAGGTCATAACCTGCAGCCAGTTCGAAGTAGGCGGACGTGCTGATGGCACCGCCGACGCCCTGGTAGTACGTGGCACCCAGGCCGACACCGGCAATCGAATATCCGGCACCCAGACTGAACTCTTCATCGGAAGAACCGGCACCGTAAGAGTATTCACAGTAACCGATCGAAAGGTCCAGGCCGTCTACAAGTGTGGGGAGACCGTACGATACATACCAGTCTGTTTCCT
>JBFJYX010000101.1:0-8872 GCA_041622415.1 Pontiella sp. | reverse complement strand
CGGCCGGACATCCGGAGGGCTATCTCGAAGCCTTTGCCAATATTTACAACAACTTTGCCGATACCCTCATCGGCGAACTGACCGGCAAACGCGTCAAGGTCGCCGACCGCGACTTTCCCACCATCAAAGACGGCATCCGCGGAATGGCCTTCCTCGACGCCGTCGTGGAATCATCTTCAAGCGAATCGAAATGGATTCAACTCTAGTCCAAGGTCAAAAGTCGGGACCTTCCGACCTTCGACCTTCCGACCTTTGACCTTTGACCTTCAGACCTTCGACTTTCGACCTTCCGACCTTCGACCAAACAAAAAGGAGCAAACCCATGGGCAGACCCGTAACACTTTTTACCGGACAGTGGGCGGACATTCCGCTGGCTGAACTCGCACCGAAAGCAAAAGACATGGGCTTCGACGGCCTGGAGCTCGCCTGCTGGGGCGACCATATGGAGGTCGACAAAGCCGCGCGCTCGAAAAAATACTGCAAAGAAAAACGCGAACTGCTGCAGGACCACGGCCTCGAGTGCTATGCCATCAGCCACCACCTCGCCGGCCAGCTGGTCTGCGATTTGAACAACGACGGCCGCTCCGATATGTTTGCGCCGAAGGAACTCGCGGGCGATGCCGAAGCGCAGCGCAAGTGGGCGGTAAAAACCATGAAAAACACCGCGAAAGCCGCCGCCAATATGGGCGTCGGCGTCGTGAACGGATTCACCGGTTCCTCCATCTGGCACATGCTCTACTCCTTCCCGCCGGCCACCCCGAAAATGCTGGATGACGGCTTCAAATTCTTTGCCAAAATGTGGAATCCGATTCTCGATGTGTTCGATAAATGCGGCGTCCGCTTTGCGTTGGAAGTGCATCCGACCGAAATCGCCTTTGATATCATCACCGCGCGCCGGGCGCTCAAAGCCATCGGCCACCGCGAGGCCTTCGGGTTCAACTTTGACCCGTCGCACCTGATCTGGCAGGGCATGGATCCGGCCAAATTCCTCCGGGCCTTTCCGGACCGCATCTACCACGTGCATATGAAAGACGCGGCGGTTACCCTCGACGGCGAAAGCGGCATCCTCTCCTCGCACCTCAATTTCGGCACCCCCGGCCGCGGCTGGGATTTCCGCAGCGTCGGCCGCGGCGATGTCGATTTCGAAGCCATTATCCGGGCGCTCAACGACCTGGATTATGCCGGCCCGCTCTCCATTGAATGGGAAGACGCCGCCATGGACCGCTTTGCCGGCGCACGCGAATCGTGCGCCTTTACCAAACAGGTGGATTTTGAAAAATCCAACCGCGTTTTCGACGAGGCCTTCGACAGCTAGGCGCGCATCCCGCCGCCACTCCGGCCCGCGTGAAGGGTTTGTGAACAAAGTTCACAGGGCCGGATGTCCGTTTTGTACAAGGTCCGGCGTTGTTTCTACAAGACATTCGCCGGAAGGCTTCGTACCTTTCGGGGCATAAATACAAGAACGGTTCCGCTTCCAAGGATTGGAAACGGCGCAATGGCGCCGCTCTAATCCCGGCGGATGGGGAAATGGTGTGCAGTAATCAGTCAGGGAATTTTGAATATGAACCGAACTCAGTTTTTACAGACCGCCGCGGCCGGTACGGCCCTTGCCGCAATGAAAGCGCGGGCGGTTGAGAATGCGGCGCTCGCGGCCCGGAAAAATCCGGACCAGCTCAATATCGCCATTATCGGCGCCGGCGCGCAGGGCCGTATCCTGACGGAATCGTGCCTGCGCATTCCGGGCATCCGCTTCGTGGCGCTGTGCGATATCTGGAGCTATTCGCAGAAATACACCGGCAATATCATCAAGAAGTACGGCCACGACATCGCGATCTACGAAGACTACCGCGAGATGCTCGCGAACGAGACAGAGAAGCTCGATGCCGTCATCGTCGCCTCCCCCGACTGGATGCACGCGGAGCATGCCAACGCCTGCATGGAGGCCGGGCTGCATGTCTACTCCGAGAAGGAGATGTCCAACTCGCTCGAAAAAGCCGCCACGATGGTGCATACCGCGAAGGCCACCGGCAAGCTGCTGCAGATCGGCCACCAGCGCCGCTCCAACCCCCGCTACATCCACGCCATCGAAACCCTGATCCATCAGGAAAAACTGCTCGGCACCGTGACCACCGCCATGGCGCAGTGGAACCGCGCCAAGGCCGACGACATCACCTGGCCGAAAAAATTTGAGATGGACGGAACGACGCTCGATAAATGGGGCTACAACTCCATGACCGAATTCCGCAACTGGCGCTGGTATAAAAAATATGGCGGCGGGCCGATCGTCGACCTCGGTTCGCATCAGATCGACCTGTTTGAATGGGTGTGGGAAACCAACCCGAAATCGGTCATCGCCTCGGGCGGCACCGATTTTTATGACCACCGCGAGTGGTACGACAATGTCATGTGCATCTATGAATATGACACGCCGGACGGCACCGCGCGCGCCTTTTATGAAACGCAGACCACCACCGGGCATCGCGGATTTTCCGAAGCGTTCCGCGGCACCAACGGCACCATCGAAATTGCCGAGGTGCCGGCGCGCGGCAACTCCGCCCTGCGCGAAGCCCATGCCCCGGAATGGGATGAATTGGCCGCCCGCGGCCTCATCAAACAGATGTCCGCCCCGATCACCAAATCGGCTACGAAAAATGTGGATGTCGATGTGCGCGTCACGAAAGCGGCCGCCGCCTGGCCGCTGCCGGTGGATATGACCAAGCCGGCGCACCAACCGCACCTGGAAAACTTTTTCAACGCCATTCGCTACGGGACCGAACTGAACTGCCCGGGCGAAAAGGGCTATGAAACCGCCGTGGCCGTGCTGGCCGTGAACCGCGCCGTCGCCACGCAGCAGCGCATTGAATTCAACCCATCGGATTTTATCGTGTGAAAACAATCCAGCTGATCCTTCCAATCCTTGGAACGGCCGTCTCTGTTTTCGCGAGTCACTTCGATGGAAGCAGAACCCTGCCCGTTCACCGTATTCCGCTGACCGACGAGGCCGGCGAAGCCATTATCCCGACCGTGCCGGGATCGATGCCGTTCTCGGCCCGCATGACCTGCGGCGCCTGCCACAACTATGAGGAAATCCATGGCGGCACCCATTTTAAAGGCGCCGGTCAGGGTCGGGCCGCGGAACCGTGGATCGTGGTCGACGAAAAGACCGGCGTCCAGGTGCCGGCGGAGCGCATAAACCTGTCGGACTGGGAATTTACGAAGCGCTTCGGCTCCCACCTGCCGGGCGGGTCGGCTTCCGATCCCGAAAATCAGCTGGTGCCCGATGCGCGGTGGGATATTTCCGGCGGGCTGGAGATGAACTGCCTCGCCTGCCATAATCAGTCGCACCGGCAGGATATGACCGAGTGGACCCGGCAGATTGCCCGCGAAAACTTCCGCTGGGCCGCCACCGCGGCGGCGGGGATCGGCGATGTGGGCGGCATGGCCTCGCGCATGCCGGACTGGTGGAATGTCTATGCCGGCGAGCTGCCGGACGATAAAACCTACCGCGTGCCCCCGTCGGTCAACTATGACGAAACCCTTTTTGATTCCAAACACCGCATCTGGTTCGACATCGGCAAACCGCAGGACCGCAACTGCCTGCAGTGCCACTCGACGCATCCGGTGACCGCACAGCGTATGGATGTGCCGGGCGATGTGCATGCCGGCGCCGGGCTCTCCTGCGTCGACTGCCACCGCAACGGTGAAGACCATCAGATGCTGCGCGGCACCACCGAAACCATGAGCTGCGTCGCCTGCCATGCGGACGACGGGCTGGTTGCGGGTCAGGCCGGCGCGCCGGTGGCGCATCACCGGGGCCTGCCGCCGATCCATTTTGAAGCGCTCACCTGTACCGCCTGCCATTCCGGGCTGATGCCGGATGAGGAGCCGCAGGTTATCCGCACCTCACGCGCCAACAAACTCGGCATCTACGGCCGGGCGCAGTGGTACACCGAATCGCCGTTTATTGTGGAACCCGTTTATGTCCGCAATGAAGAGGGCCGGATCGAACCGCGCCGTATGATGTGGCCGGCGTTCTGGGCCGACGCGGAGGGCCGCCCGCTTTCCGAAGACGTCGTGGCCGAAGCGGCGGTCGGTATTCTCGACACCGCGGAGCAGGTCGGCGCCCTGCTGGCCGCGTTCGCCAATGCGGAATATGCCAAAGGCGAACCGCTCTTTATCGCCGGGGGTAATGCCTATGCCCTGAACGTCGACGGCGGGCTCGACCTCATCGGCGAAAGCGACGCCGCGGTTGCCTTTGTCTGGAAAACACCTAGCAATACCGTATCCACGATTCCTGAATTTGATGTAAAGGCCGACGAAATTGACTATGACGCCGAAGGCGAAATCCTCGGCGTTATGGGGGCCCTGAAACCGCTGGAGGTGGTGATGGTTTCCAAAGGCCGGCGGTTTGATCTCGGCGAAGACGGTTATCTCTCCGGCCGGGACAGTGCACTGGCCGACGGCTGGTATACAAAGGATGAACAACCGCTGGTTTCCCCCTTTGTTGAAAACGCCGTGGTGGAGCTGGTCGGCACGGCCAAAACTTTGAACGAAGAGCAGGTGGTCGCCATGCTGAAAAAGCTGGGCGACGGTACAAGCTATATTTCCAATGGTCGGAAATTTGATCTTTCCGGCGATGCATTGGCGGCCTCGGATGACGCCGCCGCCGAGCCGGTCTCGTGGCCGCTGGGCCACGATGTCCGCGGTGCGGCACAGTCGCTCGGGGCCAAAAGCTGTACCGAATGCCATGCCGCCGATGCCCCGTTTTTGTTCGGCCGTGTGACGGCCACGGGGCCGCTGCTGACCGATCAGGCCCGCACCGCGGCCATGCATGAATTCCAGGAGCTGGATGCCGGCTACAACCGTCTGTTCGGCACCACGTTTAAAATCCGCAGCCTTTTCAAAGGTTCGCTGGCAATTTTGGCCGGACTGCTGGGCCTGATCGTGCTGGCCGTCGGCCTCCCGCTGATCCACCGCGTTGTTTCCGCGCTGGCTGAAAAGGAGCTGAATGCGAAGCCGGTGAAAATGGCCCTGATGGGTTCCATGCTGGTGCTGATGATTACCGGGTTCCTGTTCGGCTGGCCCGCCGCCTATCCACTCGAAGGATTCGCGCTGCTGGCGCATGTGGGCTTCGGCGCACTGTATGCCGTGCTGCTGGTGATCTGGGCCTTTATGCGCAGCAAAACCGTCGGCCTCTGGGGCTGGGTGCTGATCGTCAGCGGCATCGTGCTGATACTCAGCATCCTGCTGGCCATGTTCCCGCTCCTCGGAACGCACGGGCAGCATACCGCCCTGGTCGTCCACCGCGCCGCCGCCATCGCAAGCGTCATCGCCGCACTCATGGCGTGCTTCGCCGCAAAAAAGCAAAATGATTAAGAACAAAATAATCTCTAAGCCATGCCGATTGAAACTGAGTTTAAAATTATCCGACTGAACCAATCCGAGTTCCATGAGATAAATGAGAAGGTAATGGCATGGGCTTTCGGTATTCATCGTGAACTAGGCCGGTCCTGCCATGAGAGGATTTATCTGAACGGCCTAAAAGCAGCTTGTCTGGAAAATGATCTATTCACCTGTACAGCGGAAGCAGAAGTCAAAGTGGTGCACGGCACCTTTTCCAAAAGCTATTTTCTGGATTTGTTCGTTGCGGACGGAGTTGTTTATGAAACTAAAACCGTACAGGCATTTCATGACAACCACCGCAAGCAGCTGCTGAATTACCTCATGCTCCTTGGGCTTCACCACGGAACACTGCTTAATTTCCGACCCCGCTCCATGGAACATGAGTTTGTTTCAACTGGGCTCACACCTGATAAGCGCAGACAGTTTGAGATCATTGAACATGACTGGAAACCAAAAGATAAGCGCTCCCTCGAACTCCTTGAAATTATGAAAGAATTACTCCATGACTGGGGCGCCTTTCTTGATGTTTCACTTTACATAGAAGCGGTCACACATCACGTTGGAGGTTCGAATCAAGTGATAACTCCTATCGCCGTCAAACACGGCAACAGCATTCTAGGTTATCAGAACGTACGTTTGCTTGATGCCCAAACAGCCTTCAAAATAACAGCTGCCACCAAAAATATTCAGTACTACAAAAAGGATCTGCTCCGCTTTCTGTCCCACACAGACCTTAAAGAACTTCAGTGGGTTAATCTAAATCATCACACCATTGAATTCCGGACTCTTTCTAAATAATTGTTCCTCATGTCCTATAATCATTTTGATCCAAATCATTTTGCCAATACCCATGAAAACGCAGGCCTACCATTTTGAGCATGAGGCGATGACCACCGGGTTTGAGGTGATCGTGGCCGGTCAGGAACGCGAATATGCACGCCAGGTTTCCAAGGCGCTGTTTCGCGAGATTGATTATATCGAACGGGTGCTGACGAAATATGATCCCGGCAGCGACATCGGGCAGATCAACCTGCTCAAGCCCGGCGAGTCGGTTCGAGTGGGCCTTGAAACGCTGGACTGTCTGGAGATTGCCGCCTGGGCCTATCGGGTTTCCGGCGGGCTGTTTGATCCGACGCTGGGCACCGGTTTCCAATGGCTGGAAATCGATCGCGCCGCATTTTCGGCCGGCTGGAAAAAAGGCGGCAAGGGTGAGCTGGATCTCGGCGGGATCGGCAAAGGCTATGCGCTGGATAAGGCCGCCGAAATCCTGCCGGACTGGGAGGTCGGCGAGGTGGTGCTGAATGCCGGTACCAGTACGGTGCTCGCGCTGGGCCGGAGCTGGACCCTCGGGGTCGGCGGACCGTGGGGCGAGCGCTGCGGTATGACGGAAATTGAGCTGAAGGACCAGGCGCTCAGCGGATCGGGTACGGAAGTGAAGGGCGACCATATCCTGAATCCGAAAACCGGAAAGCCGGCCGTCCGGCATCTCGCCGCGTGGGCGGTTCATCCGTCGGCGGCCAAATCCGATGCGCTGTCGACGGCCTTTATGATGATGGATCAGGACCGGATCAAAGCGCTCTGCGACGCGGAGCCGGAAATTACGGCGTTCGTGGTCAACCCGGACGAAAGCCTGATCCGCATCGGTGTCTGAAATGGCGGATGCCGAACGTTTATATACATGACAGTCCATAGACCCGCGTGTAATTTATCCCTTTGCAGATGGAGGAAGAGCATAAAATGAAGACCCGATTAAAACTGATATCCGCTGCGGCGCTGGCCGCCCTGTTTACCGGTTCCGCTATTGCGGAAGAGATGGAAAAACTGGAACTCGAACTGCCGAAGCCGCTGTTTGCCGGTACGCCCAAGCAGATCAAAACCCGGAACCTGGAACGCCAGGCCGTCGTCCCGGAAATCATGGTTCCGAAAGGCACCGTCAATGTGGCGGAAGATAAAGCGGTCACCAGCTCCGATGACTTCCCGGTAATCGGTGAACTCGAATATGTGACCGACGCCGATAAAGACGGCGCCGACGGATCCTACGTCGAGCTCGGCCCCGGCGTACAGTGGGTGCAGCTGGATCTCGGCGCGTCCAAAACCGTTTATGCCGTGGCGCTATGGCATTTCCATTCGCAGGCGCGCGCCTACCGCGATGTCATTATTCAGGTTTCGGATGATGCGGAGTTTGTGGAAGGCGTGACGACCATTTTCAATAACGACCACGACAACTCAGCCGGGCTCGGTGCCGGCAAGGACAAAGAGTATATCGAAACCAACAAAGGCAAGCTGATTGATGCCAAGGCCGTGAAGGGCCAATACATCCGCCTGTACTCCAACGGATCGACCGGTTCCGATATGAACCAGTACATCGAAGTGGAAGTCTTCGGCAAATAATTCCGACCCGCTTCATGTCTTAAAACCCGGATGGCCTGCGCCTCCGGGTTTTTTGTTTCCAAAGATTGGAAAAGGGCTATCTTTGAATCATGAAAAAATGGTTCCCCATCCTGATGCTGCTGGCGCTGATCGCCGGCATCGCGCTGCGTGTGCCGCATCTGGCGGACCGTCCGCTGCACCATGACGAGGCCAACCAGGCCTACCGCTTCGGCCAGCTGCTCGAAGGGGGCACCTATGAATATGATGCGGAGGACCATCACGGGCCGACGCTGTACTACCTGACGCTGCCGATCACCTTCGCCACGGCCAGCCGCACCTTTGCGGATACCAGCGAATACACCTTCCGTTCCCTGCCGGTCATTTTCGGCCTGCTGCTGATTCTCGCCATTCCCCTGCTGCGCTGCGGGATCGGAACCACCGCGGTGCTGGCGACGGCCCTGTTCACCGCCATCTCACCGGCCATGGCCTACTACAGCCGGTTTTATATTCAGGAAACGCTGCTGGTCTTTTTCACCTTCACCGCTTTGGCGGCGGGATGGCGCTCCATCAAAATCGGCTCCAAAACCTGGGCGGTCGTGGCGGGCCTTTCGATCGGCCTGATGTATGCGACCAAGGAGACCTCCATCCTGGCATTTGCCGCAATGTTCGGAGCCACGGTACTCTGCGCGCTCATGGCGCACATCACCCACTTTCCCCTGAAAAACATGGTGCTGGGTTTTCTCTGTGCGCTGCTGATCGCGTTCGTGCTGTATTCCTCGTTCTTCACCCATATGCAGGGGCCGATGGATTCCGTGCTGGCGTATAAGGGCTACCTGGCGCGCGGCACCGGCGTGGAGACCGAACACGTGCACCCCTGGCATTTTTACCTGCGCATGCTGACCTGGTACCGCTTTGACGGCGGGCCTGTCTGGAGCGAGGGCCTGTTCCTGGGCTTCGGCCTTTTCGGGTGCATCTCCATTCTGCGGAAAAAACTGCCGCATACGATGGACCTCGGCCTGGCGCGCTTCCTGATGTTTTACACGCTGCTGCTGACGCTGGCGTATTCGCTGATTGCCTACAAAACGCCCTGGTGCATGCT
>JBFJYX010000100.1:0-8894 GCA_041622415.1 Pontiella sp. | reverse complement strand
TCTTCGCCGCCGGAAACCCCGGTGCCGATGTAGAGCAGGCCCTTGCTTTCAACATATTCGGTCCGGCGGATCGTATCGGGATAATGGCTGTTGCCGCCGTCGATGATAATGTCGCCCTCTTCGAGGTACGGCAGGACCTGTTCAATCAGGTTATCCACCGCCCCGCCGGCTTTCACCAGCATCATCACTTTGCGCGGACGCTCCAGGCTCGCACAGAACTCTTCGATGCTCGCACACCCGATAAAGTTTTTGCCGGCACCGCGGCCGGAGACAAACTTTTCCACTTTTTCCACTGTGCGGTTGAAAACCGCCACGGTGAACCCTTTGCTTTCCATGTTGAGGACAAGGTTTTCGCCCATCACTGCCAGGCCGATCAGGCCGATATCTGCTTTTGCCATTTTCTTTCTCTCCATTTAAAAATTAACGTTTCACCCGGGCGTTACCTTCCCAGATGCTCCAGAGCTGATCCTCATCAGCCGGTTGCGCATAATCCGTGAGCATAGTAGCGGCGAGCGCGCCGCTTGCCCAACCGAACCGCGCACATTTTTGCACGTCCCAGCCCTTCAGGATGCCGTAGAGCAGACCGCCCACAAAACCGTCGCCCCCGCCGATACGGTCCAGCACGCCGATTTCGCGCGGTTTGATGATTTCCCAATCATTGGAATCCGTCACCAGCGCCCCCCACATATGAGCATTGGCCGACACCACTTCGCGCAGCGTGGTGGCAAAATATTTCGCGTTCGGATAGGCCTGCTGCACGCGGCCGATCATGGCCTTGAACCCGTCAATCTTGGAATCCAGCCCCGCGCCGCCGGCTTCCGGACCTTCAATCCCGAGGCAGAGCTGGAAATCCTCTTCGTTGCCGATCAGGATATCGCTCGCGGCCGCAATTTCGTGAAAGGCGCTGCTCAGTTCCTCCTCGCGCCCCTTCCAGAAGCTGGCCCGGTAGTTGAGATCGAACGAAATCCGGGTCCCGTGCGCTTTGGCTGCACGCGCCACATCGAGACAGAACTGACTCGTTTTCGGCGACAGCGCCGCAATCAGGCCGGAGAGATGCACAATTTCGACGCCTTCTTCGCCGAAGATGCGGTCCAGATCGAAGGCATCTGCGGAGAGCTCGCGGCCGACCTCGCCGGCGCGGTCGTTCTGGACGCGCGGACCGCGGGATCCCCATCCGCTGTCCGCCATATTGATCTGGTGCCGGAATCCCCAGGGATTATCCTGTTCCAGTTCCGGACCCTCAAAATCCATGCGGCGGCTCTTCAGGTTGTCCTTGATAAAATGCGCCACCGGGCTGCCCTTCACGAACGCCGTCAGTACCTTCACCGGCAGGCCGAGATAGGATGAGACGCTGGCCACATTGGTCTCCGCGCTGGTCGCCTGCATTTTGAATGTGTCGCTGCAATGAAACGGTTGGGAATCCGTCGGTGTCAGCCGTATACCCATGCTGGTGGGCACCAATAATGCGTATTTTTTGTCTCCAGTCGTCATGCTTCTCTCTCCTTCAGCAGGTTATAAACAATTCACAGGTTATTAACAGGCTGCTTTATGCCCGGAACCCCATTCCGTCCGCCCTGCGCTCCTGCCTCACCTCAATGGTTTGAGAAAACGCTTTTACAAACATTTGTACAAGAAAAAATATTGCATTTTATACAGGAGATCCGGATATTGCCGCGGACTTACCAACTGCCGCAAACCGGCACATGATTACTCATTTATATCGCGTATTTCGGGGGATTTACGCTGTTTTTCATCATTCTGGCCAAAACTTATTCACAGGGGACCAACCATGAGCGAAATTTACAATCAGAACTGGAATCGGGAACGGGTGCGCGCCGGCATGCGCTGGTTCGGACCGGAGGATATCGTCACCATCCGCAACATTCAGCAGACGCCGGGCGTCACCAACATCATCACCGCCCTGCACCATATTCCCGCCGGCGAAATCTGGACCGAAGACGAAATTGCGAAACGCAAAATCGAGGTGGAGTTCCAACCTCTGGAAGATGCCCCGGACCGGAGCGGCATGGAGCTTTACCGCTGGTACCAGGCCAACGGCACCCGCACCGGCCTGATCTGGGACACCGCCGAAAGCCTGGTGTTTACCGAAGACATTAAAAACGGCAGCCCGAATCGTGAGAAACATATCCGCAATTATAAAACCAGCCTGCAGAACCTCGGCCGGTTCGGCGTCAACAATGTGGTCGGCAACTTTATGCTCGTGGCCGACTGGACCCGCACCAGCATGGCGGAACTGCCCGACGGCTCGAAAACCCTGAAATATATCCATTCCGCTTTTGCCGCCTTCGACATCTTCCTGCTCAAACGGCACGAATCGGTCGAAGGCTATATTCAGGACGGCTCCTTTTCGGCTGAAGAGGTCGAGGAGGCGCGGAAATATTTCGATACCTATCTCGCCAACCATCCGGAGCGGCAGCAGGAGCTGATCGATATGATTACGGCCGGGCTGCCGGGTGCCCAGGAAGGGTTCACCCTCGATGATTTCCGCGCGGCGGTTGCAAAATATGAGGGCATGTCCCTCGAGGTGCTGCAGGAGCATATCGCCTATTTTCTCGATGCGGTTGTTCCGGTGGCCTCGGCGGCCGGCGTGCGGCTCTGCTGCCATGCCGATGACCCGGCATTTTCTCCATTCCTTGGAACGCCGCGGGCGGTCGGCGGGTCCGCCGGCTATAAATTCCTGCTCGACCACGGCTGCGGCGTGAATATGTGCATCGGCTCCCTGATGGCCAACGAATCCAATCGCGATATCACCGGGGTGATCCGCGAAATTGCGGAATACGGCCGGATGAAAGGCCTGAGCATCGACGAGGTTTTCCCGCACATTCACCTCCGCCCCATCGAAACCGACGGTAAAAATTTCCGCGAAGGCCACCACGCCGAACACCGCGAGGAACTGGCAAAAGTAGTGCACACGCTGGTGGATCTCGGCTGGCAGGGCGTTTTCCGCCCCGACCATGCCCCGCAGTCGGACCACGGATTCGGGTGCCCGGGCTACGATTTAATCGGCCGCGGCTACGGCGCTCAGCTGCTGCTCGGCCTCTTTGAAATGGCCGAAATTATCAAAACCACCCGCTTTCGGGCGGTCGAGGCGGCCATCCGGGCCAGCGGCGGCGATATGGCGCGCAAAGAAGAAGCCTTTGAGGCGGCCCGACAGGCCGAAGCGGAAAAGATCGGGCGAAAGATTCCCTTCATCAAAGTACCCTTCGCCTTCGGTGAACAGGGGGTCGTGGCGCGGCTCGATTGACCGGCATTTCGTGCAGCCCGGTCCCGTCAACGGGAATACCCCCGGCTGCAGGGGCGGGGCCTGTGCCCCGCTTTAAGAGAACGAACGGCGCGTGCCGCTTTCCGAAAAGACCGCCGGAATCCCTGATCAGGCCAGCGCTTTTTCGACGGCCGTCAGCAGGTCGTCAAGTTCGACCGGTTTGTAGAGCACATCCCGCGCGCCGAACTTTTTCGCCATCGGAAGAAAATCCATCGGCATCGCATGCATGCCGCCGGAAATGGCAATAATCGGAATTTCGCTTTCGCGGCCGCGAATCGCCATCACCACTTCAAGCCCGTCCGTTTCGGGCATCATAATGTCGGTGATTACCAGATCAACCGGCCCGTCTTCCAGAACCCGGAGCCCCTGCCGTCCGTCGGCCGCAACACGGACCTCGTAGCCTTTTCCTTCCAGGAAACGCTTAAACACCGTCCGGATTGTTTCATCATCATCGATTATCAATATACCAGCCATCACTGACCCTCCTTCAAAGATTACGCTTAAGTGGACTAAACCTCACGCAATTCATCAAGCATTTCCCTCACCGTTTGCAAAAGCTGCATACTGCCGATCGGTTTTTCCAGGTACCGGAAACCGAGCTGCCGTATTTCCTCATGAATATCCTGCTCATGCGCATACCCACTGCACAGAAGCACAGCAAGCTTCGGCGCCCGCTCGCGCAGATTCCGGGCAAAGTCCAGCCCGCTGCCGTCGGGCAGCACCATATCGGCCATGACCAAATCGGGCATTTTCTGCTGCTCCTGCTCCACGGCATCCTTCAAACTGGCGGTTGATTCCACCGAATAGCCGGCGTCTTTCAACATGCGGTGCGACAGCTCCCGCAGCACGGTATCATCCTCGACCACGAGAATTTCCTCCCCGTTGCCTTCGACCGACCGCTCGTTCTGCCCCTCCGGCTCTTCGCCGGACTGTAAGACGATGTCTTCGCCGGACACCGGGAGGTAAACGCTGAAAACGGACCCCTCCTCGACGGTACTGCTCACATCAATATGTCCGCGATGCTGCTGCACAATGCCATAGACCACGGACAGGCCCAGCCCGGTTCCTTCGCCCACCTGTTTAGTGGTGAAGAAGGGCTCAAACAGATGCGCCCGGACGTCTTCGCGAATGCCATGCCCGGTATCCGACACCTCCAGGCAGATCTGTTCCCCGTTACCCGCAACGGTCTCCGGAGTTTCATCCGTCGGTTTAACGTTCGATGTTTTAACCTTCAGACGCCCGCCCCCGGGCATGGCGTCGCGGGCATTAATGAACAGGTTGAGCAGAATCTGCTCGATCTGGCTGGAATCCGCCCGGATTCGTTTCAGCTCCGGTTCCAGCTCAAAACTGAATTCGATTTTTTCCCCGATCAGGCGGCGCAGCATGGCTTCGTTAGAGCGGATGATGACATTCAGGTCCAGGGCCGCATATTCCACATCATGCTTACGGCTCAACGTGAGCAGCTGACGGGTAAGGTCGCCGGCGCGGCGCGCGGCGTTCCGGATTTCCGACACATCCTCATACTGGGTGGTTCCGGTCTCGAGCTCGCCCATCAGAATGCCGCTGAACCCGAGAATCGACTGCAGGATGTTATTGAAATCGTGTGCAACCCCGCCGGCCAGGCGCCCGACCGCATCCATTTTCTGCGCCTGGCGGATATGCGCTTCCAGCTCAACCTGGCGGCTCACATCCCGCAGGGCCGCCACATAGTTTTCCATGGTGCCCTCCGGATTTTTCACCGGCGAAATCGCCAGCTCGGCGGTGTAGACCGAGCCGTTTTTGCGCAGGTTCTCCGTGCGGCCTTCCCATGAACCGCCGGACTCCAGCCGTTTCCAGATCTTGGAAAAGAACTCCGCATCCCGGCTTCCGCTTTTGATGAGCGCCAGCGTCTGTCCAACGGCCTCGCCGGGCGTGTATCCGGTAATCGATTCAAACGCCGGATTCACATACTGAATCCGACCGTCGATATCCATAATCACAATCGCCTCCGCCGACTGACCGATGGCCGTGGTCAGGCGGATACGCTCCTCCTCCAGCTCCTTTTTGTCCGTAATATCCTGATAGGCCCCGAGCACACCGATCACCCGGCCCTCCGCATCACGGATCGGAACCTTACTCGTGCTCAGCCAGCATCGGGTACCGTCCGGCCGGGTCTGGGGCTCCTCAAAGAGAATCCGCTCAATGCCCTGCTCCATAATTTCACGGTCGTCTTCACGGTAGCGCTCCGCCTCCGTCGCCGCCCAGCTCATATCAAAATCCGTCATCTCCACCAGCTGATCCGGGTCTTCCATGCCGGCGTCCCGGGCAAATGCCGCATTGCAACCGAGGTATACCGACTCGCGATCTTTCCAGAAGACGCGGGCCGGAATCGTATCGATAATTTTCCGCAGGAATCTGCGCGACTCCTCCAGCTCCCGCTCCGCCTGGATACGCTCGGTGGCATCGCGCGCAATGCCGTGAATGGCCTCCAGCTCACCCTCCGAATCAAACACGGCCGTCGTGACCGTTTCGAGCACCAGCTTCCGGCCGTCCCGGCTCAGCATTTCAAAATAGAAACTGCCCGTCTCATGATTCCCCTCGTTCCGGACACGCAGGCGCTCTTCCAGCTCATCGCGTTTTTCCGGGAGTACGAGATCCAGAATGTTTTTGCCCAGCAGCTCATGGATGGCATAACCCGTCCGCTCTTCCACCGCCGTATTGAGGTAGGTAAACCGGCCCTCGTGATCGGTTTTAAAAATAACATCGCTGGTGTTGTCAAAAATATGCTGCAGCTGCAGCTGGGCTGCCCGGACGGCCTCCTCAGCAGTTCGCCGGGCCGTGGTATCCGTGATCACCATGCCCAGACAGCCCGGCCGCGGCACAAAGATCCAGGCGGAAACAATCAGGTTCAGCGCCCCCATCCTGCTTTCAAAGGATGACGGGATCCCGGTCATGGCAACCTTCGAAAGCACATCCATCCACTCCCGCTCCAGAGGTTCCAGGAGCTCCTTGAGCGTCAGGCCGATCAATTCATGCCGATCGTGCGACGCCATTTTCGCCACGGCCTCATTGACCTGGATAATTTTAAAATCGTCCGGAAAGCCGTGCGAAGAATCCAGTACCTCAAGCAGGAAGAACCCGGAAATCATGTTCTCAAAGAGCTGGCGATAGTCCCGCTCACTGGCAGAAAGCGCCGCCACCATCTGCCGGTGCGGGGTCACATCCCAGCTCATCCCGATGGTCCGGAGCGGATGGCCGTCCCGGTCATATTCGGACTCCGCCAGGCAGCGGATATGGCGCACATTCAGGTTGCGGGTCACAATCCGGAACTCCGCATCAAACCCCTCATGCGCCATCACGGAACGGTTGAACTCGCGCTGCATCGGGTTCAGGTCATCCGGGTGCACACAGGCGTGCCAGGCCTCCAGCGTGGCCATAAAGCACTTCCGGTCCAGGTCATACATGGCCAGCATCTGATCATCCCAGATCATCTCATCGTCTTTAAAATCGTACTCCCATACCCCCACCTGGCCGGCCTTCGTCGCCATACGCAGCCGCTCATTGACCTGCTGAACCTCTAACTCGGCCTTCTTCTGCTCGGTAATATCCCGACCCACACCCAGAATTTCCGCCACCTGCCCGTTCTCATCCAGAATGGCCGCATTCTGCCAGGAAAGCCAGCGCCAGCCCGCAGCGGTCAGGGCCCGCTGTTCCATATGCGTCACATGCGGCGGGGTGAAAATTTTATTAAACTCACGTTCCGTGTGCGCCCGGTCATCTTCATGAACGAGCGGCAGGTACTTTCTCCCCAGTAGTTGCTGCTCACTCTTGCCGAACACAGTGCAGTAGGATGGACTCACGTAGAGGAAGTAGCCTTCCCGGTCGACCTTTACCACCAGTTCTGACTGGTTTTCAACGATCAGTCGGTACCGCTCCTCACTCGTACTCAGTTTTGCCGTCCGCGACTTCACCTCACGCCGGAACCACCAGCTCAGACCGAGAAAAATCAGCGAAGTCAAAACCGCCACAACAAAGGTCACCTTCAGCCACAGCGGCACCAGGCTTCCCCACCGGTGCTCAATGCCGAACCAGTAATCGTGCCGCCAGTAATAATAGGAATCCTTATCCGCCTTCCACGCCGAAAGCACCGTATCGATATCGGCCAGCACGTTTGCATGCGTCCCCTTTTTGGTCGCAAAATGAATCGGGGCCGGGGAAAATTTGATCGGCGTTTCCTCCAAACCATACTCATGCGCATGCCGCAGTCCGAAATGGTTCGGCACAACCCCCGCATCAATCACTCCGCGCTCAAGGGCCTCGAAAATTTCCTGATGCGTATCAAACACGGTCAACCCGTAATCGATACCGTAGGCCTCCGCCAGCTTGATAAAGTTTTTCCCGTGAATCCCCTCTTTCATGATCCCCACGCGCCAGTCGCGCAGGTCCAGGGTACTCAGCACATTCGCGCCCGATCGCACAAACACCTGGCTCCACAGCTCCAGCACCGAACTGTCCGTGAAATCAAGGAATTCCGTCCGCTCCTGCGTATAGGTCACGGAGACCATCAGGTCCAGCTCCTCAGTCTCCAGTTTTGCAAGCCCTTCCGCCCACGTCACCGGGATAAACTCAGGGCGCCAGTGGCCCTGCTGAAGCGCAATCTCGCGCAGCAGATCGGGATTAAGCCCCTGCGCCTTACCGTCCTCATCGATAAAGTTAAGCGGCTCAAACTGAAAAATACCCACCCGGACCGGATGGAGCTCTCCATCATGCGCCCACGACACCGCCGCGCAGAAAAACAGCACTAATGCCCCGACTATATGTTTCTTATGCATCCACCATATCCCGCAAATCATCTGTTATCGCGAAAGGTTATATAAATGTGTGACATAAAACAACCCTACCCCTATCCTTCTGTCATGTTGCCACAATGGATCATTGAAAAGAAACGCGACGGCGCGGAACTCAGCTCTGCTGAAATCCGCGATTTTATTGCCGGTTACACCAAAGGCGACATCCCCGACTACCAGATGTCCGCCCTCGCCATGGCCATCTATTTCACCGGCATGACGCCCCGTGAAACCGCCGACCTCACCCTCGCCATGATGGAATCCGGCAAGGTCATCGACCCCGACGTCATTCCCGGCCGTAAAGTCGACAAACACTCCACCGGCGGCACCCTCGACAAACTCGAATCCATTAAAAACTACCGCGTCGGCCTCTCCGAATCCGAATTTTTCCAGACCCTGGAAAAGTGCGGCTGCTCCATGATCGGCCAGACCGCCGAAATCGCCCCCGCCGACAAAAAGCTCTATGCCCTGCGCGACGTCACCGCCACCGTGCCCTCCATTCCGCTGATCGTCTCCAGCATTATGTCCAAAAAAATGGCCGAAGGCATCGACGCCCTCGTCCTCGACGTCAAATGCGGCTCCGGCGCCTTCATGCAAAATATTGAAAACGCCCGCGCCCTCGCCAAAGGCCTCGTCGACACCGGAAAAGCCATGGGCAAAAAGGTCACCGCGCTCATTACCGACATGAATCAGCCCCTCGGCCGCACCGTCGGCAACGCACTCGAAGTGCAGGAATCGCTCGATATTCTAAACGGAAAAGGGCCCGCCGACGCCCGCGGCCTCAC
>JBFJYX010000099.1:0-8923 GCA_041622415.1 Pontiella sp. | reverse complement strand
CGCTTGACCTGACCGGATTCTCCATTGATAAGGCGATTGCCGATGCGTTTCCCGAGCGGGTGGCCAACGAGTGGAACGTCTGTGCCAAAGTGAACGGCGATTCCAGTGCCTGGAGCACGAGCGATGCGCTGATGGCCGCCCCTTTAACGACGACGACCGCCCAGGGTCTCTCGGAGTGGGAGAGCACTTTTATCGACCTGTCCACGGGATCGACGTTCGGGACGGCTTTCCAGGGGTTGGACTCCGTGGAGTTCAGAATCTACGTGTGGGGTGCCAGCGGGACTTCCTATTCCAATGCGCAGCGAATCGATCAGGTGGTCATCGAAGGCGCTGTTGCGGAACCGCCCGCTCCGGTATTCAGCGCGGACACGGTGTTTAACCTGGCGAAATATCAGTCCAGCACCGCCGATTCGGCCAACAGCTCGACCCCGGTACAGTACGGCAACGACGGCTTTGTGACGCAGGAAAACCGCTGGGTCAGCTATGCATCCGGCCCGCACTGGTTTGAAGTCGAACTGGCGGTTCCCATGGAAATCGGCAGCGCCCACCTCTATAGCGGCGACACCTCGTCCGCGGCGATTTCAGACCTCGTTTTGCAGTACCATGACGGCTCCGGCTGGGTTGATATTGCCGGAACAGCCGTGTCCGGTAATTCGAAGCTGGAACGGGAACTGCCCTTCGATGCGCCCGTGACCGCACAGCGCTTCCGCCTCTATACGACCGATGACACCAACGCCCGCATCCGGGAACTGGCGCTCTATCCGCCGACCTCGGACGGGTTGCCGGTTCCGTTCGGCATGGATCTGGATCTGAACATTGCCAAGTTGCGTCAGTATGCCGTTTCTTCGATTGACGGTGAAAACTATCCCGGCGAGGCGATCGACGGTTATGTTGACGATTCCTCCGCCTGGGCCAGCACCAACACCGTCGGACCGCACCAGTTCCAGGTGCATTTCCCGCAGAGCGAGCTGGTTCGCGGTGTTCATCTCTATTCCGGTTTTGAAGGGCAGTCGGCCACCGTCATGGAAGATTTCACGGTGGAATATCATGACGGCTCCGCCTGGGTGGCTTTTTCCGGCGGTACCATATCCGGCAACACCGATGGGGCGCTGAGCCTGTGGTTTGATTCCGCGGCGGCGACCACCAAAGTCCGCGTCTACACGACCGACGCGAAACAGGCGGTGATCCGCGAGCTGGTGGTGTTTGCTGAAAACAGCGGCGACGAATATCCGTTATGGACCGATGCGCTGGACGAAGCGCCGCCGTCCGAGAGTTTCCTCGACTATGAGAACGACTATTACACGATCGAAAACCGCTCGACCGGGCTGAACCTGTCCGCGTCCACCAACGGTTCTTTCACCACATCGGACGCACCTGGGTTCCAGGTACTGCTGAACCTCGGCACCGACACCTACCGCCTGCGCAGCAAAGAAACCGAACGCTGTTTTGAAGTGTCGCTGGCATCCACCAACGTCGGTGCGGCGATTGTGGAAGGTGAATATTCAAGCATGCCGCATCAGCGCTGGCGGCTGGAAGACGTCGGCGACGGTGTGCATGTTAAGATCGTCAATGTCTGGAGCGGGCTGGTCCTCGGCCTCGACGGCACCAACGTGGTTCAGGTGGCAGACGGCTCGGAATTTTCCAAACATTGGAAAATCAACTATGAAACCCATTTTTACAAGAAGGGGCAGGCGGCACATCCGCATTTCGGCGCGATGTTTAAAGCCGGCTGGGGGTATGATTGGACAGAAAGAGGGGAGTATCGATTTGTTGACGGTCAGCAGTTTTACCCGATGCAATGGGGTTCAATGAGCTCCTCAACGGCCGCCATCCTGCGCTATCAGCCGGAGTGGTATGGTCGAGCCAACTGCACGATCGCACTGGGGTTCAATGAGCCGGACCTTTCCGACCAGTCGAATATCGCGGAGGAAACCGCCGCGTATCAATGGCCGCGCATGCAGCGCTTGCGTCTCCCGCTCGCGGGTCCGGTTCCGGCAGGATATAAAAACTCATGGCGGGTCGGTTATGAAGCGATCGCGGAGCAGGAAGGGCTCCGTTCCGACTACATGGCCATGCATAATTATGGTCCCCTGGGCGCGAACACCGGCAGCCCGACCACACTCTTCAACTACATCAATACGCTGCATGGCCTGTACGGCAAAAAGATCCTGCTGACGGAGTTTGCTGTTCGCGACTTCGCCGGCGATAAAACCACCTGGAGCCGCAACCATGTCTACAACTGGCTGGCGGAATTTATGTGGCGCGCCGAAGAAGAGGAAGCCCTCAAGGGCTGGTCGATCTTTGAGTTTGGTATGGGGGGAGGAGACCCGGCCACGACGGACGGCTGCGCGGCGGATTCTTTGCCAACCGATATGAACTCTCCGCGGCTTACACTGCACTACAGCAATGACAGCTCGGATCCCGGATACGAGGACCTGACCGAGTGCGGGCTGCTGCTCGCCGGCTGGGACGGTGTTGACGAGGTGGTGAATGACAAGCCTTACATTATTCACAATAAAGGCCGCTATCTGCGCCTGATCGACAATCCGGCGTCGAACACCGTGACCACGGCAGACATTTTGAATACAGCCCAGACCGAACAGTTCATGCTGGTGGAAGCTGCAGACGGTTCCATTTATATTGAAGGCCTCAGCAGCGGTCGTCGTCTTTCGTGCGATGGGTCTGCCGTCGGGCTGGCCGCGGCCGGATCAGCGGGTGACAGCGTTAAGTGGGAACTGACCGAATACCAGTACGGCTGGTACTACATTGACCATCCTTCGACCGGGACGCGCCTGCGCATCACCGGTGAGAATGCGATCGATGTTGTGGCTGATTCGACCACCGGCAACGACCTGCGGTTCCGCTTCATTGTTCCCGCCGTGGAATTTGAATCTCCGGACGAAGCGGTGGGCAACGTTCTGGTCGGTTATGATTTTGATGCGTCGAGCTCCTACCCGACGGCGCCGACCATGCTGTCGCCGAGTGTGACTGCAACGGCACTGACCTCACCTATGGACATAGATTATCCTTCTACCGTCGGTGACAACAGCGGCGTGGATGCCGCGGGTGTTCCTTTCGGAAGTGCCGATGAACTGGGATGTGTAGGCATCGCCGTTTCCCACGCAACCAATACGAGTTTTGCCGCCGCGGTGGCTGCAGACGAATATATGAGCTTCACGGTCACGCCCGGCGATGACCGCACGCTGAAGCTGACGAGCCTTTCGTTCAAGGCGATCAAGAAAGCGTCCACTTCGGTTGATGAGTATGCGCTTGCCGACGGTCTGGGCAACCTGGTCGGGAGCACCATCCAGATCTCAAAAGTAGTCACTGACGGACTCACGGATACATACGAATCCGTAACGGTGGATCTGACCGGCACGGTCTTTGAGACCATCACCGAGGCCACTGAATTCCGCATCTATGCCTGGGGGCGCGGAACCACCTCGACCGGCGGCACACTGGCGACATTTGATAAGCTGGTCCTGCGCGGAACCTCCGGGCCGGTTTTGGTCGGCTATGATTTCGATGACGGTACCGCTGAAGCAACCGAGGTGGTCACTCCTCATGTAACGGCCACCGCACTGACCTCGCCGATGGATATCTCGTTCCCGACCACCATCGGGGATGACAGCGGCGTGGACGCAGAAGGCTTAACCTTCGGTCACTCCGACACGCGCAGCTGCGTCGGCATCGGTGTGAATGATGCCACGACAACGTCGTTCGCCAATGCGGTTGCCGGGGATGATTATGTCACCTTCACCGTCACGCCCGATACACAGGTTTCCCTCAACCTGGATGCGATCACCTTCAAGGCGAGCAAGACGCACGCGGACTCCGTGGACGAGTATGCAGTAACCGATGAAACCGGCAGCCTGATCGGCAGCGCGGTGACCATCACGACCATGGGACAATTGACAACCTATCAGTCGGTGAGTGTCGACCTGTCCGACAGCGCGTTCCAGAACCTGAGTGAACCGGTGACCTTCCGCATCTATGCCTGGGGCCGGGGTACCACCTCCACCGGCGGCACGCTGGCGATGATCGACAAAGTGACGCTGCACGGCAGTATCGACTTCAATACGACGCCGGTGGCCATCGAGCAGAGCGTGGAAACAGCGCCGAATACCCCGGTAGGCATTACGTTAGCCGGTACGGATGCGGAGGGGGACTCCCTGACCTACAGCGTTATGACCGTTCCTGTTAACGGCACGCTGACCGGCACCGTGCCGAATCTGACCTATACGCCGGATTCCAATTACAGCGGCGATGACTCGTTCACGTTTACGGTGGACGACGGCAATACCGTGAGTGGTGCCGCCATAGTCTCCATCAGCGTCAGTGCACCGATCGGTATTACTCTGGTGGGCGATGGCGACGGATTTGATGAAACGAGCGTTGCGGCCTGGCGCTCCACCAATGTGGACAAGCCGTTTGACTACGACGGAGACCACGTTTACGGCACCGAAGGCCTCTTTTTTGCCGGAGACGCCACGGACGGAAACGGCGGCGGAGGCCAGGGGTTCGACCAGCAGACGCAGGTCGGCGCAGCCTGGGCGGCCTTCAGCGCCGGGGCGGATTTCGCCAGTCTGGCCGAAGGCGGAACCTTCTCGTATGCCCTGATTGACGACCCGACCCTCACGCCCGGTACGGATGTGGCGGACTGGAGCACCATCCGGTCGGCAGGATTCGTCGCCTCAACCCCCGCCGGCGCCGGAAGCTGGTGCGAGCTGCTTACGTTCGATATTGATGAGACCTCGCCGAGCCGGTTCCGTATCGGCCTGATGGCGGGCAACCTGAACAACGAAAACTGGAACCCGTCGGCACTTCGCCTGTCCGTTGACGGCGGTACACCGGTCGAGGTGACGAATCTCCCGGGTACTCCGATCGCTCAGGCAAACTGGGTCTTTTTTGATATCGATCTCAACGGGAAAACCAGCGGCACCTTCTCGATTGAGGGGCAGCGCCGGGCCGCTACGCAAGGCGCATCCCTTGGCGGGGTGACCTTTGACCTGCCGCCGACCTCCGCTTATTCCGTGTGGGCCTCCGGCCATGGCTTGAGCGGTTCCGATGCTGAACCGACCGCTGATTCGGAAAACGGCGGCCGGGGCGACGGTTACGATAACCTGGCGGAATATGCGCTGGGCATGGACCCGACCGCCTCGGACGCGGGTTCGCGGGATTGGACACAGGTGTCCACCGAGAACGGAACCAACCAGTTCGACTACGTGCACTATCGCCGCGTGGATTATGCCGCGGAAGGTCTGGCCTATATGCTGATTGATTCCGCCGATCTTTCCGGTGGTGCAGCCGCCACCAATGCGCCGGATCAGATTTTCGTCGGCCCGGCGGTCGATGGCTATGAGGCCGTTACCAACCGCTATGAAGCCGTTGCCCCGGTTAAGTTCATCCGGCTTGAAATCCACCAGGACTAGTGTCCGGTCAGGATGGGTGTGAGCGCCGGCGCGTTGCGCCGCAAATAAAGAGGGTAAAGTCATGAAGAGGACGATGCGCATATGTTTCGGGCTGACGGCCCTGCTGGGCGGGGTTTTGGCCCATGCCGGCAACGTCAGTTATGTCGGGGTATCCGGCGGGGAGTGGGCCACCGGTACGAACTGGAGCGGGGGGAGCTATCCCGCCAGCGGGGACATCGCCTTTCTCGACACCACGGCCAACCTCAGTATTGAATCGCCGAACAATATCCAGGGCATTCGCATCGGTACCGGCGGCGAGGGCCGGCTTCAAATCGGCAGCCATGCCACACTGACGGCGACCACGAGTGCGTCCGTGACAAGCATCATCGGCGATGGAAGCGGGCATGCCGGCTACGTCCAGCAGGAGGGCGGAACCGTCACCATTAACCGGCTCTCCATCGGCAATAATTCTGCGATTGGAACCTATCACATTCACAGCGGCAGTCTGACCGTTCAGCGCGAGAGCGGCGGCAACTCCATCTTTCTCGCCACCAGTGGAACCGGCGAGGGCACGTTCCGCATGACGAGCGGAAGCCTGAGCACACGCGCCGGCGTCAAACTCGGCTCGGCCTCCGGCGGTACGGGGCGCTTTGAAGTGGTGGGGACCCATCCGGCCTCCATTGCCATCGGTTCGCTGGGCACGATTGTCGGCGGCTGGACGCAGAACGCGGGGTCCACCCTCAGCGTCCGCATCGATAAATCCGCGCAGGGCGTGACGCCGATCTTTATCGACGGCCTCGGCGTGCTCGGTTCCGGCGATGTCCTCTTTGAAAACGGAGCACTTCTTGATGTCGACTTCACCGCCGCCTTTCTGAACGGCGGCACCTTCACGGTGATGGAGTGGGAGGGCGACGTCACCGACAACGGCTTGCAGTTTGCCTCTTCGGTCGATACCAACATCTGGAGCTTCACGGTTGATGAGGCCAACAAACGCCTGACCGTCACCGCCGTCGGAAATCCCATAAGCCGTGATTTTGCTCACCCCGGCCTGGCGCATAACAGGGCCGACCTGGAACGCATGCGCGATATGGTCGCAGCAAAAATTGAGCCCTATTACTCCAGCTTTCTTGAGCTCGCCAGTCACTCCGGGGTTTCAGAGGATTATGTTCCGCCCTCGCTTTCCCTGACCGCAGAGGAGCGCGAAACCGTAGGCGGATCGCTGGAAAATGAGGGTTGGCAGGCCTACCGCAATGCGCTGATGTGGGTGATTACCGGCGAAGAGCGCCACGCGGAACTCTGTGTTTCAATTTTCAATGCCTGGTCCGGCCTGAAAAAGAACAACGCGACGGTTCCGCTGAGCACCGCGCGGCACTGGCGGCTGATCGAAGCGGCTGAAATTATTCGCAGCACCTATGACGGGTGGGCCGAGGAGGATATCCAGGCCTTTAAAGACATGCTGGTTTATCCCGGGTATTCCAACACGACGGTGCCCACGGACGATATTGATAACGGGGATGTGACGCTGTACTGGCGGATCTATCAGGGGGATCCGGTCCGGCACGGGAACCAGGGCATCTTTTGTATGCGCATGCTGATGGCCATGGGGGCCTTCCTCGATAATGAAATCATGTACGACCGCGGCCTGCGTTATCTGCAGGGCGCACCCGCCCGGGCGGACGATATTCCTTATCCGACCGGGGTTCCGATCATTTCAGGCCCCAATGCAACCTCCAACGAATACTTTGAGGAGTACTCCCGCAGCGGTGATGATGGAACTGTGGCTGATTACGGCTACAACGCGGTCATGCATAACTATATCTGGCCGAATGGACAGAACCAGGAAGCGTCCCGCGATCAGGGGCATGGGTATGCCGGGACAAGCGTCCTGGGAACGATTGCCGAAATCGCTTGGAATCAGGGGGACGATCTCTACGGGCATCTGGACAATCGTCTCCTCCTCGGGATGGAGTATTTGCACCGGTATAACCTCAGTTACGATGTGTCTTACCCGGATCAGCTCACGCCCTGGGATCCAAAGGTTGAAAACGGCGGATTCATTCAGCGGCATGATCGTTCGGGGCGCTGGTTCTCGCTGGCCATCAATCCGTATGTTGGAACCGATACGAACGATGTTTCCCGCTACGCTCGACTTGCGCCGGTTTTCGAATCCAATCTCGCGCACTATCGCGACCGGATCGGGTTGTCCGGCGATGATATCAAATGGCTGGAGCGCGGCTTCGATTATCTCACTGAGCAAATAGGTATCGAAAGTTGGAACAGTCCCGGCGACCTGGCGATTCATGGCGGTCTGACCTACCGACGCGTCAGCCCCGGCGACCCGATCGATGGGTTTACCGGCGACGCGCCGGACTACGCCATGAATGTGCTGCCCATGACGGTCGAAGCCGAACACTACGATTATTTTGCGCTCGATGGTGAAGGGCGGACCTATCATGACCTGTCCATCGGGAACAACGGAGCGTCTTACCGTTTGGTTGAGGATGTGGACCTCAGCGCCGCGTCGGGCGGCGGCTATGCCGTTTCGGATATCGAAGCCGGCGAATGGGTGACGTATACCGTTTCCGTTCCAACCTCTGGAAACTATGACATCAGCATCTGCTGCGCCTCGATGGCATCCGGCGGCACCATTCAGTTCAGCGTTGGCGGGACGGATGTGACCGGCGAGGTGAGCATTCCCCTTGGCGCGCCGGATTCCACGGGCGCTTCGGACTGGGAAACGCTCTTTATTGCCCGGAACGTTCCCCTCATGCGGGGCGTGCAGCCGCTGCAGGTCAACTTTGGCGGAACGTCCAATGCGTTCCTGCTCGACAGTCTGTCGATTGAACAACTGGGCAGTGCCCTGGTGGTTTACAAACACACCGCCGGTTCCACCAGTCCCGACCTCGTCTCCGGCGGCGTCAGCTCGTCGGCCGGTTTGGGCGGAAACCTCAGCGGCACGGTTGCCGCCACCATTCATCAGCTGTCCGCCGCGTCGGCCAACAGCCTGCCGCTGTCGGTTCCCACGAATGACTTCTCTTACTATTTTTCCTACGACGTTATCTCCAACGGCCATACCAACGAGTTTCGGAATCTTTCGGTCGATGCGTATGCCAAGGATCCCGCTCGCCGCTATCAGCTCAGCTATATCATCGAGGGGCAACCCGAGGTCTTTATTACCGCCGGCCCCGTTGAGCCGGGCGATCTGACGGATGCCGGGAATGCCGATGTGTACGATTTCCCGAACTTCACCACGGCGGCCGATGTGGAGTTCCGGGTCTATTGGCAGGGCGATGCTTCCGCCGGCAGCCAGGCCCGCGTCTATGTGGATGAACTGCGCATCAACAGTCTGGAAAATCCGGTCGCGATGACGCAGACAAAGTTTACGCCGGTGAATAACCCGGTTCCGGTCATCCTGTCCGGCACCGATCCCGGGGGCGCCGACCTCGGTTACGCGGTTACGGTTCCGCCCGCCCACGGCACGTTGAGCGGTTCCGCCCCGGATCTGATCTATT
>JBFJYX010000098.1:0-9094 GCA_041622415.1 Pontiella sp. | reverse complement strand
TGGGCCAAAAACAAAGCCGCGGGTTCCATCCTGATTACCGTCGATGAATCCGTCGAGCCGGGCACGGAACTGAGCCTCGTTGTGCTCGCAGAGCAGAAACGCGGCAAAGAAAAAATCTATTATCCTGCCCCCGCCATCCCCGTGCGCGTTATTGCGCCGAAGAACTAAACTTTTCCGCGAAACGGCGGAGACCGGCCGGAGGGCGGGCCTATTTTTTGGCGGGTTTTCTGGCGGGGCGGGCTTCTTCTTTTGCGGATTGCTGGCGGTCGGCGGAGGGGAGGGCGACGTCCATGATGAAGCCCTGCTTGCTGAGGATGAGCAGGCGCGGTTCCTTTTCGATACGGACGGAGTAGGGCAGGATGTGCATCTGCAGCAGCACCTGGATCTGGTTGGGGGAGAGGTTCAGGCCTTTGTATTCGGTGGGGATCACAAAGTCGCAGCCCTCTTTCCATCCGGAACAGCCGTAGGCGGTTTTGCCGCGGATGACCGGTTTGCCGCAGACGGGGCAGTCGCCCAGCCGGTCCACGTCGATTTTCTTGGAGGTGCTCGATTCAATCAGGCCGCGGGTATAGCCGATGATGCCGTCCATAAAATCGGCCGATTGAGCGTCGCCGCGTTCGATCTGCTTGAGCTTTTCCTCCCATTCGCCGGTCATTTCGGGCGATTTCAGCAGCGGGTCCTGAATGAGCGCAATGAGGCAGCGGCCCATATCGGTGGCGCGGATCTGTTTTTTGTCGCGCCGGATATAGTTGCGGCGCAGCAGGGTTTCGATGATGGCGGCGCGGGTGGCGGGGGTGCCGATGCCGCGCTCTTTGAGCGCTTCGCGCATGGTGTCGTCGTCGACCCATTTGCCGGCGGCTTCCATGGCGCCGAGCAGGGAGTTTTCGTTGAAGGCTTTGGGCGGTTTGGTTTTACCTTCGCGCGTGGCGGGTTCGTGGGGGCCGGTTTCGCCTTTTCCAAAGGTTGGAAGCTGCTGGTCGTCCTCTTCTCCGGAGTCCGGATCCTTTTTTTTCTTTTTCTTTTTAGGGAAAAGCGCGGTCCAGCCGGGCTCGAGAATCACCGTGCCTTTGGCCTGAAAGGGGACTTCGGCGCTTTCGCCGTCGACGGTGGTGATCTGTTTGACGCAGACGGGATAAAAGGCCGCGATAAACTGGGTGACGACGGCGTTGTAGACAATCTGTTCGTTTGCGCCGAGCGATCCGGGCAGCATGCCGGTGGGAATGATGGCGTGGTGATCGGTGACCTTCTTGTCGTCGACGATGCGTTTGGTGAACGGCAGTTTGGCAAGTTCCAGGGGCTGGATCTGGTCGGCGCGCAGTTTTTCCAGGGATTGGAAAATATTCGGGATGCGCGGTTTCATGTCGGCACTCAGATAGCGCGAGTCGGTTCGCGGATAGGTGAGGAGTTTGGATTCGTAGAGATTCTGCGTGGCGGCCAGCGTATCGGCGGCGGAGAGGCCGTGGCTTTTATTGATTTCGCGCTGCAGCGTGGTGAGGTCGAAGAGCTGCGGCGGCTGTTCTTTTTTACGGCGGCCGGCCACCTTGGTGATGACGAAGGGCTGGCCGGTGATTTTATCGAGCAGGGCCTGGGCGTCATTTTCACGGTCGAACCGGTCGCCGGTAAATTTGAAGGTGGTTTCCCGATATTTTGTGGTGAGTTCCCAGAACGACTTGGGGCGGAACTTCATGATTTCGTCGTCGCGCTGGACGATCATGGCGAGGACGGGGGTCTGTACGCGGCCGATGCTCCAGAGGACGCGGTCGTCGCCGGCGGAGAGGCGGCCGTGTTTGACGGTGAAATAGCGCGTGGCGTTGAGGCCGACAATCCAGTCGGATTCGGAGCGGCATTTGGCGGCTTCGTAGAGCGGGTCGTAGTCGTGACCGTCTTTGAGGTCTTTGAAGGCCTCCTGAATGGCGTCGGGCGTCAGCGAGCTGAGCCAGAGGCGTTTGATGGGTTTGTCTTCGCATTCGCTCAGGGCGAGGATGTAGCGGAAGATGAGCTCGCCTTCGCGGCCGGCATCGGTGGCGCAGACGATTTCCTCGGCCTCCCGGCAGAGGGTTTTAATGGTCTCAAACTGCTCGGCGACCCCGGGATTTTCGATGAGCTTGAGTTTGAACTCGTCGGGAATGAAGGGGAGGCTGTCGAGGCGCCATTTGCGCAGTTCGGGGTCGTATTCGCCGGGATCGAGCAAAGTGACGAGGTGCCCGAATGCCCAGGTGATGGCGCAACCGCGGCCCGCGATGTAGCCGTTCTTTTTGTCGGTGATCTTCAGGACCGATGCAATATCCCGGGCCACCGATGGTTTTTCTGTGATGACGACTTTCATGAATTCGAAATGCGTAATGTTTAATGCGTAATTGGATTTGAACAGCGCATATTGTACGTTGTCTGAAGTGCATTCAACCTATAATGGAGTTCGGGATGATACGATTTGCGTTAGTTGCTCTGGTTACCGCCCTTTTGGCGGTTACATCGGTGCGGGCTTCAGAGATCCCGGTGCTCGGCAATGAGCCTGTGGCGGAATTCACCCTGCCGGACGGCTCGGTCCTGAAGAATGCGTTTGTCTGGCGGCGCAGCTCGGAAGGGCTGATGATTGTGCACGATGACGGGCAGTATTTCCTGAATTTCCAGCTGCTGCCGGACGACTGGCGGGCCGCGTATCTGGGTACCCCTGATGACGAGGGCGAAGGCCCCGGGGCCGCGGCCCCGATCTACGAAATTTCGGATTCGCATGAACTGAAGCCGATTCTCGAGCGGGTGCCGGAGCTGAAGCCGGAAGCGGTTCAGTATGTGCTGCGGGTCGGCGCGGATGAGGTGTCGGTCGAATCGGCCCTTGCGCTGGGCCTTTTGCAAAGCCTGCTGGATGGACGGGCCGGCGATTCCAAACGGCTGCTGCTGCTGATCGAGGAGATGGGGCTGGAGATTGACGGCGTGAGTCGGGAAGAGCTGTCCGATGTATGCGCGGTTTGCGCCGGGTCGGGCCGCGTTGAGATTCCGTGCAAAAGCTGCAACGGCACCGGAAAATGCATTCGCTGCAACGGCGAGGGCGAACGTAAAACCGGGCTGGGCGACGGAACCATCCATTGCACAACGTGCCGGGGGACGGGTCAATGCCCGGACTGCGCCGGCGAGGGCGGCACCACCGAGGTCTGCAAGGCCTGCCGGGGACGCGGCCAGGTGCTGAAACGCACCTACTGCGCGGCGCGGCGCGACCTGCTGGTGCGTACCGTCAACCAGGCGGCCCTGCCGGAGCTGGCGGCCAGCGTGGTTGAAACCGACCGTGCGCGCATCATTCAATCGCTGTTTGCGGTGCCCGGCCTGGAAAACGGGGCGGTGCATTTTTATGATTCCGATTTATACGACGGGTCGATGGATGACCGGATTCTGATTACGTGCCTGATGCAGGCGTTGCTGAATAATGATATGGAGCAGGCGGAACGCTTCCACCTGGCGATCAGCCTGAACCTGGGCGAGGATGTGGTGGACATCACGCGGTATGTGGGCCCGTGCGAAACCTGCGCAAGCACAGGGATTGTGGAGGTCGACTGCTCCGCCTGCGCCGGCAGCGGCGATTGCGTGAAATGCGGCGGCGACGGGGAGCAGGATGCCGAATTCCTGAATAAAACGATGCCCTGCGCCGCCTGCCGCGGAACGGGCAAATGTCCGGCCTGCTTCGGAGCCGGTACGAAAAAACTGCGCTGCCCCGCATGCGGCGGCACCGGGCGCCGGATTGAGCGGGAGCGCGCGGAGACGCAACGGAAGCTGCTGACCGATGAGCTGAACCGGTATTACCGCGCGCAACGGTGAGTTCAGGGGATGGGAACTATTTCGGCATGTTGCGCTGCATATTCCCGATACTGCCGGCATTGACGACGTTGGTGTAGCCGGCGGCCATCAGGCTGCGTTTGGCCTGGGATGACCGGTTTCCGCTGCGGCAGTAGACGATGATCGGCCGGGCCGGATCGGGCTGGTGCCGGGCAATTTCCCCGGTGATGATGTCGTACGGAATATTGATTGCGCCCTGAACGTGTCCGTTGCTGAATTCGCCGGGGGTACGGGTGTCGACAATCAGTGCCCCGTCTTTAACCAGGCCGGGCAGGTTGGCTTTTTTATCGCCGCGCCCGCCGAACAGCAGGTTGATCGCCAGAATGCCGACCCCGAAGGCCAGGACCATTTTCAGAATTGTATGCAGCATGATTTTCCCCGGGTGGTGCTGCCCGTTCCGGTGCGGAACGGGAAACCGGCCCTTTTACGTTTAGATTTCGAGCTGTTTCTCCAGCCCCTTGTTTGATTCGAAGCTGAGTTGGCGGCCGTCGAGGTCGAGTTCCACCAGGTTGCCGGAGGCGCTCAGCCTGATGGCGGCGTCGGGGTGGCGTTTTTTCCAGACATTGGAAAGGGCAAACGCGCGTTCGAGGCCGTCGCCGCGCTGGAAGTTCCAGACTTCGTCGGGCTGGGCGATGCGCGATCCGTCATAGATCGATTCGCTGGTCATGGATTCCAGGGTCTGGATCAGCTCGTCATCGGAAAGTGTTGCGGTTTCGGTGACGATGACCGGATTGCGCTCGAGGCCGGCTTTGATGAACGGGGCCCAGTCGGTGACGGCGAGGTCGCGGGTGGCATAGAAGGCGAGGTCGGCCACCGTATGGGTTTCGCGCAGGCCGCGCAGGTATTCAATAATTTCCTCGCGCCCGGTTCCGACCGGAATCTCGATGGGGCCGGGGCTCTCGAAGGTTTTGCTTTCGGTGTCCGGCAGTTCGGGTTCGAGGTGGACAAAGTCCACGAGGCCTTCAATGACCGACATTTTGCGGCTCATATCCTGTGTGCAATCGATTTTATCGGCGAGGCCTTCCATGCTCTCTTTGTCAAAGTGGGAGATGGGGTTGCCTTTGAGATAGTCGGCCAGTTTGTTGAGCTGGATGCGGTTTTCAATCGGGTCGGTGTAGAAGTCGTATTCGTCGATCTGGTCGAGCAGTTTATCGCGGGTGGCGTTGTCGGACACTTTATAGGGGCTGCCGTGCTCATAGGCGTAGGCGCGCTCGATGGGCAGGTATTGCTCTTTGCCGTGCCGCATATATTTGATCTGGAAACATTTCTGGAATTCCGAGCGTTCCCGGAGAAAGTTCGCCAGGATTTCGAAGGTGATTTCAGAGGTGGTGAAGGCGTCGAGTTTTTTGCGGAACCGCTCGAAGCTTTTCGCTGCAATGGTGGCGTTGTCGTAGACGGTGTGGATGAAACCGGTGTTGTTGGCCACGATGGTGACCTGCTCATTCCGCAGGGCGCGCTGCGCTTTGGCGGTGAGGTCGGTGCCGTTGAACCACATGGTTTTGGTGACCAGGCGGCGGTTGTTGGTGAGCACGCCGTCGTTCACCAGAATAAAGTTCTGCGAATGCAGCGGGGTGGCGATCAGGAAAATGTCTTCGAGCGGAATGTCGCAGATAATATAGAGGGCCGCGGCGTAGAGGGTGGAGAGCGAGACGCATTCGCCGGCGCCGACGCGATAGTTGTCCTTGTAGCGGAAGGCGTCCATGGCTTCGAGCGTCTCGGTTTTCCAGAACGGGATAATGTTGGTCTTGTATTTATCGAGGCCGAAGTGCTTGCGGATATCGAGGGAGAAATAGTGTTTGTCGCCTTCGTAGCCGAAGAGGGCGTTGGAGCGGCCGATGGTCTTTTCGTCCATATAGGGCTTAAAACGCTCGATCTCCTCTTCCTTGGTGGTCAGGCCCCAGGTATCCAGGTCGAGGTTGAATTCATAGTTGTCGATGATGAACTGCTTGAGCCGCTGAATCTTTTTATAGGGCTTCATGGTATCGAGCTTGGCGAACCATTCATGCTCCTTCCACTGCCAGATGCGCGGCGACATGATATTGGCCAGCACCAGGCTGTAGAGCAGTTCCGGGAAAACAAAAATCTCCATGTCCGAGAGGGAGATGGCGGAGGAATATTTTTCTAACTGATCGTCTGCGATCTTCGGGTACGTATTCATGGCAGGCCATTCTAAGGAGCGAAGTGCGGTTGAAAAGCAAACAATGGTAAGAAAACAGTCCTCTTTTTTCGGCCTGTTCGATTTTCGGTTCACGAGCGTTGACGGCCGGGTACCTCCGTGATACGTTCTGCGGCTTCTTCACCACTTTAAGTGTCGGGGTGTAGCTCAGCCTGGCTAGAGCGCTACCTTGGGGTGGTAGAGGTCGCAAGTTCAAATCTTGTCACTCCGACCAAATTTTAATGCGGCGAACTCCCTCGGGGTTCGCCGTTTTATTTTCACGCCTGTTTTCGCCAATAAAAGCGGGTTTTCCGGAGTCTCCGGCTCAAACGAAATCCCCAAACAACGGAATTCTGAACCAACATTCTCCGTTCGCTCTCCACTCTCTCGAAAGTTCAACCCCAGTCATCCTGATCGGGTACCAGTCATGGCTTAAGGCGAACTTTTAACGCTATTCATGAAACCTCGGTTCAAGAAACCAGTTGCGAGATACGCTCTAAAAAGTTGCCCAATCCTGTCTAACTGGTTAGATTCAGTTATATAAAGTTTCGGTTTGCAGGCCTGAAAACCGGTAAAGAAAAGGCGCGGCTTCATTCAAGAACCCGCGCCGGTTTGGGTCTGTCCCATTACACGGTTAACGTGTGGGGTTCTGATCGTGAATCAATATCCTTAAGAAGTGCAATTCTGTGATGAATCTGCTGTTGGGAAAAGGGCTTAACTTTCATCGGGTTCGCGGAGCCGGTAGCTGGTGCTTCGACCGCCACCGGGATTCTGAACCAGTATGTCCAACTCAAGCAGTTCCCGGATATCGCGCAGCGCAGTGTCGGGGGAGCAATTGGCCATCTTTGCATACTTGGATGTATTCATGTGGCCTTCAAAATTATCAAGCAACCGGGTGATGATGATCCGTTGCCGTTCGTTGATGGAAACGGCATTGGCCTGTTCCCAGATCCGGGCTTTACGCAATACATTGGCCAATGTTTCCCCGGCTCCTTCGATGCAGCGACCCAGGCATTCAAGAAACCATTTCAGCCAGCGCGTTATATCCAGGTTCAGCCGTTGGGATTGTTTTAGGCATTCATAGTAGTTATCACGTTCGGACTCGATCTGTGATGACATGCTGTAAAAGCGTTCGGATGAACCATCTGCACGGGCAAGTGCCATTTCGGCAATGGCACGTGCAATGCGGCCATTGCCATCCTCGAATGGATGGATCGTCACAAACCAGAAGTGGGATAATGCCGCTTTAAGGACGGGATCCATTTCAGTTCCGCCATTGAACCAATCCAGAAAAACTGCCATTTCATTGGGAAGCAAATCGGCATCGGGAGCTTCGAAATGAACCTTCTCACGCCCCATGGGGCCGGAGACCACCTGCATAGGGCCGGCTTCCGGTGTGCGCCATGCTCCTACGATAATATCGCGCATGCCGCTGCGGCCGGTGGGGAACATGGCAGCATGCCAGCCGAATAATCTGTCTGCTGTAAGCGGGTCGTCATGGTTCCGGGTGGCATCCAGCATCATTTCAACTATGCCATCAATATGGCGGGTAATTTTGGGGGTGCCGCCGATGTCCATGCCCAGGTGGCGTGCAATGGACGAACGCACCTGTTCGGCATCGAGTTTTTCGCCTTCAATGGCACTGGATTTAACCACCTCTTCAGTCAGAGTAACCAGGCTGGCCTCTTCGTGAAGGCTGTGGATTCTAAAACCCTGTCCTTGCAGCTGGCCAAGCAGCCGCCCCTGTTTGTAGCGCACTTCTGCCAGCAGGGGAACCAAGATATCCGAGTCCCACGTAAAGTCGGGCCAGTCTTCTAATTGATGTATGTATTTCATAATCACCGCATAATTTGCGGAGATTAGAGGGGCTATTCACCGCAAGATCAAGAAATATTCTCCGCAAAATCTGCGGTGAATGGGGTGGTTATTCTCCGCACAGCTGCTTTAGGACGGTGCGTCCGCGGTTGGTGATGTCGTAGATTTTCAGTTCCCGTTTGGAGGTATAGTCGACCACTCCAACCAGTTCATGGCCTTCCAGAAACTGAAGTGCTTCAAGAACATGGTTCAGTCCCAACGGATGTGTGGGAAGCATCAGTTTGCGAATACGGGTTGCGGTCAGCGGTTCCGTTTCAAAGTATCGTTCCCTGGCCACCTCCTTTAAAACGGCAAGGCGGTTTTTTGCCCGGTCGATCCTTGCACATATATTCACCAGCTCCTGTGAAATGGGGTTTTTGTTTTCCAGAGTGTTCCGGATGTAGATTCGACCGACCAGTTTTTCAGTCAGCGAACTCCTTCCGGGGTTCGCTTTTTTTTTGTACTTCCGGCTTGCGCCGGCCAGCCGGTATTTTGCGGGCATCCCGTTATTGGATGCACAGAGAACCGGCCGGTTCGGCGGGAAAAACGGCGTTTAAGAACGCTTCTGCATGTTAAAGAAAAGCGGGGTTGTGATATCGTTTCCATTGATCAGCTTCAGGCGGCGGTGTCACTTTTGCTGAAGTGCTGCCGTTACCTGTAGGGATAACGTGAACGGGAGATTGATTTGAAAACGTTTTTTGCTGCAGTTCTGTCGGGTTTGTTTGCTGCGATGGCTGAAGGTGCGATGCCGAATGTGGTGGTTTTTCTTGTGGATGACCTGGGCTACATGGATGTGGGGGCCAATAATCCGGACTGCTTCTACGATACGCCGAATGTCGATCGGCTGGCGCAATCGGGGATGCGCTTCACCGATGGCTATGCCGCCAATCCGGTCTGTTCGCCGACGCGCTACAGCCTGATGACCGGGAAATATCCAACCCGCGTGCGGGCAACGAACTTTTTCTCCGGTAAGCGGGCGGAAAAATTTAATCCGGCGCCGCTGAACGACCACATGCCGCTGGATGAAATCACGGTTGCGCAGGCTTTGAAGTCAAAAGGCTATGCCACCTTTTTTGCCGGCAAGTGGCATCTGGGAGAATCGGAGGAATACTATCCGCAGCATCGCGGTTTTGATGTGAATATCGGCGGGTGGAAAAAGGGCGGGCCTTATACCGGGAAACGGTATTTTGCGCCGTTTAAAAATCCGGAAATCAAAGAAGAGAGCCCGGACGGTGAACATTTGCCGGCGCGGCTGGCGCG
>JBFJYX010000097.1:0-9108 GCA_041622415.1 Pontiella sp. | reverse complement strand
TATTTGTCGGCGGGGCACGCGCGCCGGAGCGGGCCCTGATGAACAAGAGCGAAATGCTCGCGAACGTGCTCGGCGACCTGCGCGACCTGCTGGGCATCAACGCCGAACCGGATTTTGTGCACACCACCGTCTGGCCGAAGGCGATCCCGCAGTACACCGTCGGGTATGAACGGTTCAAAAAACAGATGACCGAGATTGAAGCGCACTACCCCGGCATCCATTTTGCCGGCCATTACCGCGACGGCATCTCCGTGTCCAACTCGCTGCTTTCCGGCCTCCGAATCGCAGATAAAATTTCAACGCAAAGGGGCAAAGAACGCTGAGCAACGCAACGATTTCCTTTTGCGATCCCCATTTGGCTCAGCGTCTTTGCATTTAAACTATGAAACGTGGATTTTTGCTGATGAATACCGGCTCGCCGGACGCACCGACCGAAGATGCGCTGCGCGTGTACCTGAAAGAATTCCTGATGGATCCCTACGTGATCGATCTGCCCTTTCCGCTCCGCTATGCGCTGGTCCACTGGGCCATCCTGCCGAAACGCCCCGCCGAATCAGCCGAAGCCTATCAGGCCATCTGGACCGAAAACGGGTCACCGCTCATCCACTACTGCAAAAATCTGGGCGAGGGCCTGAATGAAAAGATGAACGATCCGCTCGAGGTCTGCATGGCCTATCGCAACCCTTCCGTGGCTTCCGCCATCGATAAACTGCTGAAACAAGGTGTCGACGAAATCGGTCTGCTGCCGATGTTCCCGCACTATGCCATGGCCACCACCGGCGGCTGCACGGCACTCGTCAAAAAGGTACTCAAAGGCCGCGCCAAACTCCGCGTCGCCCCGCCCTTTTACAATATCCCGGAACTGATCGACCCGCTCGCCGACTCGCTGAAGGATGTCCACGAACACATCCTGTTCAGTTATCACGGGCTGCCGGTTCGCCACATCAAAAAAACCGATCCCACCGGCAGCCACTGCATGCAGACGCCCGACTGCTGCCAAACCGCGTCGCCGGCACACGCCACCTGCTACCGGCATCAGTGTTTTGAAACCACCCGCCTCATCGTCGAAAAAGCGGGCATCGAAAGCGACCGCTATACCCTCGCCTTCCAATCCCGCCTCGGCCGCGATCCGTGGCTCGAGCCCTACACCGACCTCACCCTGCAGGAACTCCCGAAAAAAGGGATCAAAGAACTCGCGGTCATCTGCCCCGCCTTCCTCTGCGACTGCCTCGAAACCCTCGAAGAGATCGAAATTCGCGGCCGCGAAACATTTATGGCCGCCAGCGGAACATCCTTCCGTATGATTCCCTGCCTGAATGACACCCCCGCCGCGTTCCAATGCCTGGAAACCCTCATTTCCAATGCCGGGAACTGGCCGCCGGCCTGATCAGGATGACGTGTTCCGCATTCAGCATGCCGACCCGCGACGGCCTGAACCTCCGGGGCCGGTGCTGGACGCCCCCCGCAGAAACCCGGGCGGCCGTTTGCCTGGTCCACGGATTGGGGGAGCATATCGGGCGGTATGATCATGTTGCCCATGCCTTTAACCGCGCGGGCATTGCCCTGATGGGAACCGACCTGCGCGGCCATGGAAACTCGGAGGGCAAACGCGGCCATGTTCCAACCTTTGGAACGCTGCTCGACGACCTTTTCCAATCATTGGAAAAAACGCGCGCGGAGTTTCCGAATGTTCCGCTGTTTCTCTACGGCCACAGCCTGGGCGGAATGGTGGTCCTGGATTATGTGCTGGAACGCAAACCGGAGCTGGCCGGCGTCATCGCGTCGGCCCCGCTGCTGAAGCTGGCGTTTGAACCGCCGCGCGGGCAGCAGCTGGTTTTAAAACTGCTCAACGCGCTGCATCTGCAGCCGGCCGTACCGAGCGGGCTGGTGGATACAAATCTGTCGCGCGATCTGAATGTGGTCCGGGCCTACCGGAACGATCCGCTCACCCATGGAAAAATTACGCCGGCGCTGGCGGGCGGGATGCTGGCGGCCGGCCAATGGTGCCTGGAACATGCCGGCGAGCTCAACACGCCCTGCCTGCTGCTGCACGGTGCGGCGGACCGGATTACATCGCCGGAGGCCACGCGGCACTTTGCGTCCAAAGTTTCTTCGGATTGTAAACTTGAAATATGGCCCGGCCTGTTCCATGAACCTCATAACGAACCGGAAAAGGATTCGGTGCATCAGTGCATCACGCGCTGGATCCTGGAACGGGCGGGAAATTAAACGGGAGAAGACCATGAATCGAAGATATCTGCCGGCCCTGCTGCCGGTCATCGGCATCAGCCTGCTGACCGGCTGTGCGTCGTCTTTCCAATCGGGATCACTTGAACCGGTCTCCGGCTATCCCGAGGTCTTTCGCAAAAAGACCGTATTCGTCGATCTGGCGTACGCCGGCAAGCTCAACGGCGAACCCTGGACCAAACACGATAAGCGGAATCAGGCCTATCTTGAAGAGCGCCTGATTCGGGAGATCGAAGATTCGGGCATGTTTTCCCTCGTTTCGGACGGGCTGAAAACCACGGATATTCAGATTTATGCGGCCGTCATCAACGATAAAGAAAAGAGCTCATCGAACATGACCCGCTCCGCCCTCACGCTCTTCCTCTATCCGAACACCGAAACGGATCACTTCCGGCTGATGGCCAACGTTGTGGACCGCACCACCGGCCGCAAAGAGACGATCCGCCTCGAGCACCGGGTGGTACGCCGCCAGCAGCTGCTGCTCGGGCTGCTCGCGCCGTTTAAATCGCACGCCGCCGAACTGGAAGACTGCACCGACCGGCTCATGGAAAACCTGGTGTTGGAAATCCATAAAGCCGGACTATTGGAATAATCATTCGTAGCGCAGCGCATCAATCGGGTTGAGGATCGCCGCCTTGCGCGCCGGCCACAGCCCGAACAGAATCCCGATGATGGCCGAGAAACCGAAGGCCATATAAATCGAGTCGTGCGTAAACAGAACCGTCATGCCGGCAAAACGCTCCGCCGCATAGCCGACGCCCGCCCCGAGCGCAATACCCAGGCAGCCGCCGAAAAAGCTGATGATCAGCGCTTCGATGAGGAACTGCGACATAATATCGCTGCCCCGCGCGCCCAGCGCCTTGCGCAGGCCGATCTCGCGCGTCCGCTCTGTCACGGATACGAGCATAATGTTCATGATGCCGATGCCGCCGACCACCAGCGCAATCGATGCAATGGAGGACAGCAGGAGCGACATGACCCGGCTGGTTGAAGATACGGCATCCTGAATTTCCGCCAGGTTCCGGATTTCAAATGTGCCGCTGGCCGTGCGGTGCCGCTGCGCCAGCAGTGCCAGGATATCGGTCTGCGCCCGGTCCATGTTGCGCGGTTCATTGATCTGGATTTCGATGCGCTCCACATAATCGCGGCCGAACATCCGGCGCATGCCGGTGGTGACCGGAACAAACGCGGCGTCGTCATAATCGCGGAATCCGCTGCTGCCCTTTTCCGGCAGGACGCCGATCACGGTATACGTGCGGCGGTTCATTTTAACCTTTTTGCCCACGGGATTTTCGCCGCCGAACAGCTCGCGCACCGGCGTCACACCCAGCAGGCAGACCATCGCCTTGGAGTCGACCTCTTCCTGCGTGATAAAACGACCCAGCTGCGGTTGATACGAACGCATGAATTCATAATCCGGACCGACGCCCGTGACCCGACAGCTCCAGTTCAGGTTGCCGGCCTTCAGCTGCACGTTGCCGTCAATGGTGGCGCTGGCGCCGACCACATTATCCACTTCTTCGCGAATCGCCTGGGCATCGTCCAGCGAGAGGCGGGAGACGGACCCCTGCGCCTGGGCCACCCCGCCGCGGGAACGCCGCTGCGGCATGACCATCAGCAGGTTCGATCCCAATGCACTCATCTGCTCTTCGACCGCGGCCTTTGCGCCGTTACCGACGGCCACGGTGGCAATCACCGCCGCCACCCCGATCATAATGCCCAGGGCCGACAGGGCGGTTCTCACCTTGTTGGCCATCAGCGACCGGATCGACTGCTTCACCAGCACCAGCCCTTCACGGATGGAGCGCAGGCTGAACCCCTGGTGTCCCACCTCGGCCTCTTCGCGTTTTCCAACCTTTGGAACTTTCGGCGCGTTGGGGTTCGGGGCATCGGACAGGATCTTGCCATCGCGGATTTCAATGATCCGCTGGGCATGATTGGCCACATTGGCATCGTGCGTGACGAGGATAATGGTGAGTCCGCTCGCATGAAGCTCGCTGAGAACCTGCATAATCTCCTGCGCGCTTTTCGAATCGAGGTTGCCGGTAGGCTCGTCGGCAAAGATGAGCGAAGGGCTGTTGACCAGTGCGCGGGCAATGGCCACACGCTGCTGCTGGCCGCCGGACAGCTCATTGGTGTGGTGCGACTTTCGGTCGCCCAGGCCGACGAGATCGAGCATCTTATCAGCGATATCGTTTTTCTTGCCGTTCCGGGCATAGATCAGCGGCAGGCCGACATTTTCCAGCGCGCTGGTCCGCTTCAGCAGGTTGAACTGCTGAAAGACAAAACCCATGATCCGGTTACGGAAGGCCGCGAGCTCGTTTTCGGTAAACTGGGTCACGTCGGTGCCGTCGATCTCGAAGGTTCCGGCGTCCGGAGTATCAAGCAGGCCCAGGATATGCATCAGGGTCGATTTGCCGGATCCCGACGCGCCGATGATGGCGACGTATTCGCCCTGCTCAACCGAAAGCGACACCCCGTCGAGGGCGCGGACTTCCACCTCGCCCATCTGGTAGGTTTTCTTGAGATTTTCGACCCTGATCATTAGCGCGGTCCCCTGCCTAAGGTCGGCGAGAACAGCCCGCCGCCGTTGCCGGATTTTGCGGAGCCCAGGTTCAGGCGTTTCACCAGCACTTCATCGCCCTCTTCGAGGCCTTCGATAATTTCCGTACTGGACCCGTCGGTGACCCCGACCTTGATGGCTTTTTCAGTCGGTTTATCCGGATTCGAGGAAGCCACCAGAACATAATATTCCACCGCACTGCCCGCAGGGCGCCGACTGCGCTGGCCGCTGTCCTGTCCGCCCCCGTTCCGGTCGCCGCCGCCCTGGCCCGATCCGCGTCCGCCGCCCTGGGCAAAGCGCTGGAGCCGCTCCTGGATTTCAGCATCCGAAAGGCCGCGCTCTTTCATGCGCTCGATCATATAGGCCTGGCGCTCTTCTTCCGACATCGAGGAAAGATCCGGCCGTTCTCCGCCTCCGCCGCCGCTTCCGGAACGCTGCTGAACTGCCGATGACGGCAGGACCAGAACCCCGTTCTTTTCCTCGACAATAAATTCAAGGTTGGCGGTCATCCCGCTGCGCGCAAAACGCGGCAGCCGGTTGGCGCGGACATCCACTTCATACATCGTCACGCTGCTGACCGTGGTCGCATCGTACGCGATTTTTTCCACTACACAGTCAAACTCCCGGTCGGGATAGGCTTCCAAAGCCACCGACACCTTCTGGTCATTTTCGATCTGGCCGATATCTGTTTCGTCCAGGTTGGCCACGATGATCAGGTCGTCGGCAATCACAACCACCGAATCGGAGGACGCAATGGACTGCCCCGGTTCAAAGTTGCGCGCAATAATGGTTCCGTCGAGCGGGGAAATGAGCGGCGACGGTTTATACAGGTCCGCCCAGTAGTCGTACTCTTCCTTACTGGTGGCCAGTGCGGCATCCAGCAGGGTCGCGCGTTCGGTGGAACTGATCCATCCGAGGATCTGCCCCTTCTTCACCGAATTACCTTCGTCCACGAGCAGCTCTTCGAGTCGGCCGGCAATCGGCGGTTTCACATCCAGCCGGTTGCGCGGCTGTACCTCGCCGGTGGATTCCACTGTAATCCGGATATCCTGCCGCTCCACCTTCTCTACATCAAACTTCGGCCCCGCGTCTTCGGCTCCGCCGGCTTTTTTGCGCTGGTAGCCAAACCAGATGCCTCCGCCGATCACGGCCAGTATGATGATCCATTTAATCGATTTCTTCATTTTATTCACCCTTCTCCATCGTCTGCCAAACACTAAAACCCAATGCATTTTTCCAGCTCGCCTCCGCGCGGGCCGCGGCGCGGCGGCGCTGCAGATGCGTCTTTCCCTGCGTGATCAAATTACTTTCAATGGTATCCCAGTCTTCGTAGGAGAGCAGGCCCTGCTTGTATTTTGCGGTGGAAATTTCGGCCCGCAGCTGTTCCGCCTGGAACAGCTCGTTCTGGACGGCTTCGTTCTCCACGGCATTTGCATAGGTGTTCCACTGCTGCTGAAGCGAAGCCATCAGGGCGTTGCCGGTATCGATCAGGTCCATTTCGGTCTGGATAATCCCTTCCTTGGCCGCGGCGATATCGCTGCGCAGCTGCCCGCCGGTAAAGAGCGGCACACTGGCCGAAAGACCGATCCGCCAGTTGGCATCATACTGCTCAAACCCCGAGCCGTCTCCGAGTCCGGCAGAAGCACTGAAACCGACCTGCGGAAAACGGCTGCTGCGCGTGACCTTCAGCCCCTGCTCTGCGGCCTCCACCTGCGTGGCGGCAATGGAATAGCTGGGCGTCTGTTTCATCAGCGCTTCCAGGTTGTCGAGTTCCTCGGGCGAAAGCGCGCTGAGGTCGCCGGCCGCGCCATCCACCGGCTGCATCAGTCCGATGGCGGCCGACAGGTTGCGCACGGCATAGACGAGCTCGCGTCTGGCTTCTTTCGATTCATACACCGCCTGCGAATACTGCGCTTTGGTGCGCGCCAGCGAGCCGGCGTTTTCGCGTCCGCCGTCAAAACGAAGCTGGATAAGCCGAACGTTGGCCGCCCGGCGCTGCTCAATCTTTTCGGTCAGTTTGATGAGTTCCTGCGCATAGAGCACGTCGAGATAAGCGGTGCGCAGCGCGTATTCCACATCGGAGAGCGTTTTGCGGTATTGCTCCTTGCCGATTTCCAGCTGGGCCAGTGCCCGGCCGCGCCGCGCCACATTTCCGCCGCCGCTGAACAGATCCTGATCCAGGCTGAGCGTTGCGCTTGAACTTTTTGTGTCGGACCACTCGTCCGAATTCTCATTCTGCCCGTAGCTGCCGCTCGCCCGGGCGCTGATCGACGGAAGAAATCCGGAACTTGCCGACGTCACTCCGTATTCCAGCTCGCGTATCGCGGCGCGCGCGGAAACCAGATCCGGATTGTGCGCTTTGGCTTTTTCCAGGCACTGCTCCCAGGTGAGCAGGGTATTCGTCTGGGCATACGTTCCCGCTGCGGCCAGCATGGCCGTTAAAATCCATATTCTTTTCATATTCTCTCCGTGCAAATATATAGAACCGACATGCACAAAGAATATTGCAAAGAAATATTTAAAATGCCCGTTTTAATAATGGGAAAGCATATTCCCGCAGAGCCCTGCTTTCGGAACACGCGATGAAGACGCGGGATACAAAAATCTGCCCCGCCCCGGGCCGCCAACCCGCCCCGCCGAATCTTTTTTTGGAGCCGGTCGAATTCAGGGCAGTTTGACCCGGACGCGGTAGAACCGGTTGGTGTCGGCCGTCGAGACCGCCTGCACCGTCTGTGTACCGCCGGCGCTGAACCAATCCTGCTCCGTCTGCCAGTTCATGTTGGTCAGATCCGTGCAGTATTCGATCAGATATTCACGGTCGGACGAGCTGCTGAAGGCCATGTTGGTCGCGTTCGTGTAGGTTTCGATTTTGAGGTGCGAACTGTATGCGGTCGGATCGGTGTCGGCAATCCACTCCTCATAATTGGTAAAGCCGTCCAGGTCCGGATCGGCGGCGGCATCGGTTTCGCCGGTGGAACTTTCCCAGTGGTCCGGCAGGCCGTCCATGTCTGAGTCGTAATCGGTGATGACTGATTTAATCCATGAGATATAATCCGGAATCAGTGCGGCCCAGTTTCCTGTAAATTCGGGCGACGTGCCGGTGCGATACAGATTGATGCCGGTCAGTTTCCATTCCCCGGACACATTGATAAAGACCCCGCCGCCGGAATCATAAATATTCGCCCCGGCCTCGTAGGAAGTACCCGAAAGATCAAAAGCCGTCTGCAAACAGGTGGTAATCGCGAGTCCGGTATCATCGCCGACATTCGTTGAAACCGGTGATTCGCCTTCTCCGCGGTTTGTTCCCCAGCGGCGGCTCCACTGCCCGGAGGTCTGTGAGAAATGGTCGGTGTACACCGCCCCTTTATAACCGTAGCCGACCATCAGCAGTTCCTGATACACCCGGTTGTGGATGGGGCCGGAATAGATTTCACCCGAATGCAGCGCATAATAGCCGGGAAACGGTTTGTCGTAACGCACCAGCGCGAGGTCTGCAGTCGGATGGAAGACCTCTTCCTGCTGATAGTAGGTCTCCCCGTTGATTGTCAGGTTGCTCTTGGTATGCGAGGTAAAGTCATCCGCGACGTGTGCAGCAGTTAACACCCAGTAGTGATCCACCGCCACCGCCGTGGCATCCCGGTAATTGTATATGAACGACCAATCCATGCCGGCACCGGTCACGGTATTGCTGGGCGCCGCCTCCGCAACCGCGTAATCAGAAACGGCAATGGCCGACGCCTGTGTGCAGACCAAACCGGCAACACCGAGTACAACCCATTCTGTTAACACTTGCTTCATGTTCATGCTCAACCTGATCTCCTAATCGCCCGTAATCCAACTAAAATAGCACAAAATACTAGCAGGTTTCTTTCCAACCATTGGGCGTTTTCGGAAAAACGGAGGTGTGTTATGTTGCGCGCCTTATGAGTAAAGACCGAATCTATAACGAATCGATGGCGAACATTGCCGATTTCAGCTTCGATGCGCAGGTGGCGGATGTGTTCACCGACATGATTGAACGCTCGGTGCCGGGTTACCGGGCCATTCTGACCATGATCGAGACGCTGACCGAGCACTATGCCCAACCCGGATCGAACCTCTACGACCTCGGCTGCTCGCTCGGCGGCGCAACGCTGGCCATGATCAACGGCCTGGCGGCCGAAGACTGCAGTATTACGGCGGTCGACAGCTCCGCCGCCATGGTGGAACGCTGCCGAAAGGCCGTGAAGCGCTCCCACACCTCAAGAGGTGTGGCAGTTGTTGAGGCCGATATCCGCGATGTGGAGATCGCCGATGCC
>JBFJYX010000096.1:0-9115 GCA_041622415.1 Pontiella sp. | reverse complement strand
GTACACGCCATGGCGGAAGCCTACGGTGTTCCGGTTATTCTGCACACCGACCACGCAGCCAAGAAACTGCTGCCCTGGATCGACGGTCTGCTCGAAGCCGGCGAAAAGAAATTTGCTGAAGAAGGCCGTCCGCTCTTCTCCTCGCACATGCTCGACCTCTCCGAAGAGTCCCTCGAAGAAAACATCGAGATCTCCGCGAAATACCTCGAGCGCATGTCCAAAATCGGCATGACTCTCGAAATCGAACTCGGCTGCACCGGTGGTGAAGAAGACGGCGTCGACAACTCCGACATGGATGAGTCCAAGCTCTACACCCAGCCGGAAGATGTTGCTTACGCTTACGAAAAGCTGAATGCCATCAGCCCGAACTTCACGGTTGCGGCTTCCTTCGGTAACGTACACGGCGTGTACAAGCCGGGTAACGTTAAACTGACCCCGACCATCCTGCGCGATTCCCAGGCTTATGTTGCTGAAAAATTCGGCACCGATGCCCAGCCGCTGAACTTCGTGTTCCACGGCGGTTCCGGATCTTCTCCGGCGGAAATCGAAGAGTCCATCGGTTACGGTGTAATCAAAATGAACATCGATACCGACACGCAGTGGGCCACCTGGGAAGGCATTCTGAAGTTCTACAAGGAAAACGAAGGCTACCTCCAGGGTCAGCTGGGCAATCCGGATGGCGCAGACAAGCCGAACAAGAAATACTACGACCCGCGCGTCTGGCTCCGTAAAGGCCAGGAAGGGCTGGTCACACGCATTAAACAGGCGTTTGAAGACCTCAACGCTGTTGGCGTAAACTAAGTTTCCAACCATTGGAAAATCAAAGAGCCGTCCGTTTCGGGCGGCTTTTTTTGTTTCGTCAATGAACGTACGGACCGGTAGTATGTCTCATAGAACAAATATGGTATTTCACGTGTATGCCAGTAGATCCTTAATCCCATTGGAGGGCAGAATGAAGAAGTGGTTAGTGTTTGCGGCAGCAGCCGTTTTGAGTGTTGGTGCATTTGGGGCCGAAGGCTGGCTGACGGACTACAGCAAGGCTAAAGAAATGGCGAAGGATAAAGATCGTCATATCCTGATTGATTTCAGCGGATCCGACTGGTGCGGCTGGTGTATCAAGCTGGATAAAGAGGTGTTCCAGAAGGATGCCTTCAAGGCCTATGCCGACGAAAACCTGGTGCTGATGCTGGCTGATTTTCCCCGCGACAAATCGAAGCAGGGCGCAGATCTGATCAAGCAGAACGAAAAGCTGGCGCGCGAATTCGGGGTGCGTGGATTCCCGACCGTGTTTGTTCTCTCTCCGGAAGGTGAAGTTGTGGGCAAGACCGGCTATCAGGCCGGCGGTCCCGAGGCGTATGTTGAACACATCAAAGCCATCATCGGCGACGCCAAAAAGAAACCCGCCGCGGAATAGGATTTTTTCAACCGAGGCCAGGAAAAGACGAGCCGTCCCGATGGGGCGGCTCTTTTATTTTCCGGAGCCCATGCGGGCCGGGATATCGGCCGCGGCGTTTTTCAGCTTTTCGACCATGCCGGGGATGCGTGCGCGGGTGAAGGTGCTGGTTGATGCGGTGATGCCTACCGCGGCCATGGTTTTTCCGAATGCATTTTTTACCGGTGCGGCGATGCATCGGACGCCGGGCACAAATTCCTCTTCGTCGATGGCATAGCCGAGTTTCCGGGTCTGTGCTATGCCGGCGAGCACCGCCTTTTTTGTGGTGGCGGTATTGTCGGTGTGCCGGGTCAGTTCCAGGGATTGGATAAAGCGCGCCGGCTCGGGAATCTGGAAGGCGAGGAATACCTTGCCGGTGGAGGAGCAGTGCAGTTCGACCCGCGTGCCCGGCCGCGCGGCGATGCGGACGGGGCGGGGGCTGTCCACGACCTCGACGAGCATGGAGCGGTCGCCGTTCAGTATGGCCAGGTGGCAGGATTCTCCGGTTTCCGCGGCCAGCTTTTCGAGCACCGGCCGGGCAAAGCTGCGGATGTCCAGGTTTTCGAGGGCTTTTACGCCGAGCTGAACCAGCGAGGGGCCGAGCGTCAGCGCGCCGTCGTGATTCTCGGCCAGAAACCCGGCGTCGAGCAGGGTCCGGGTGATCCGCAGGGCGGAGGTACGCGGAATATCGAGCGTCCGGTAAATTTCCCGCAGGGTCAGGCCGTCGGGTGCGTTCCCGACCTCTTCCATCACCGCGCAGGCTTTTCCAAGGTTTGGAATGTGGTATTTGTGCATGGGCCTATAGTGTTCATATTTGAACAGATGTAAATTTGATTGCACTCAAAAATTGTCAGCCTCGCGGGAAGCGGTAGATTGAGACGATGAAAATTTTACTGTCCATTCTGCTGTTCGCGCTCGCTGCCGGTATGGCATGCGGGGCGGGTGAAATGCGGATCCAGCAGCAGTTTATCGAATATTTTGCACAGCGGGCGCCGGGCACTGCCGGGGTGAAAAAGCTGCAGCACAGTCTCCGCGCAGACGGCACCTGGACGGACATTGATTATACCAGCCGGCGGCGCGGCGAATGGCCGACCCGTAAACATCTGGACCGGCTGCGAACTATGGCCACGGCCTATGCAGACCCGGCATCGGAATTGTATCGGCAGGACGGGCTGAAAGCGGCGGTGTTGCGCGGACTGGAACACTGGATCAAAAAGGATTATCAGAATCCGAACTGGTACAACGCGCGTATCGGCGTTCCCGACCGGCTGGGCTGTGCACTGGTGCTGATGGGGGATGCGGTTCCGGATGCAATGCTGGAGGAAGCGCGGCCGATTCTGTACCGGAGCGAGCTGGGCATGACCGGCCAGAACAAGGTGTGGTGCGCCGGCATCGGCATCATGAAAGGGGTGCTGTATGCGGATCAGGCCTTGCTGGAGCGGGCGGTGCAGGATATCTGGTCGGAGCTGCAGGTCTCGACCGGCGAGGGGATTCAGCCGGACTGGAGTTTTCATCAGCACGGCCCGCAGCAGCAGTTCGGCAACTATGGCAAATCGTTCGGCGACGACATGATTCAATGGGCGTCGATTCTCCGGGGCACGGCGTATGCGCTCTCCGGCGACAAGCTCGACATTCTCCGCAACTACCTGCTCGAGGGGCCGTCGTGGATTTTATGGAACGGGCGCATGGACCTGAGCGGCTGCGGGCGGCAGGTGGATCAGGGCTGTCAGCAAAGCAAGGCGCGGTCGATTCTGCGCCAGCTCGACGGCATGAAGGCGATCGATCCGGAATATGCCGCGGCCTATGACGCGACGCACGAGCGGGTGGGGTTTAACGCGTTCTGGCGGTCGGAGATGGCGGTGCAGCGCCGACCGGACTGGTATGCATCGGTCAAAATGTCATCGAAGCGGGTGATCGGTTCGGAATCCTGCAACTCGGAAAATATGCTCGGGCTGCATCTGGGCGACGGCGTGTTGCTGACCTATGTCGAGGGCGATGAATACGAAGACATCATGCCGCTGTGGGATTGGAAGCGCCTGCCGGGCACGACCTGCGACCAAGGACTGGACGATCTGACGCCGAGTACGCTGGAAGGGTATGGTGGTTCAGACTTTTCGGGTGTACTCGGTTCTGACGAAACCGGTATGGCCGCGATGATTTATAAGCGCGGTAATCTCTCGGCCCGTAAATCATGGTTTTTCTTTAAGGATCATATCGTCTGTCTGGGTGCGGGAATCTCGGGTGAAACCAAAGGACCTGTTTTAACGTCGGTGGAGCAAGCGTGGCTCAAAGAGGGTGTCAGCCAGGATAAAAATGTGATTCAGCATAACAACGTTGCGTATCAGGTGCTGGATGGAAAGTTTCAGTTCTCGGATAACGAGGTTGAGGGAAACTGGCTGTCGTCCTTTCCGACGCGGCCGGACCGTCCAGTCTCAGGAAAGGTATTCAGTCTGTGGATCGACCATGGGCCGTCCCCGAAGGATGCAACCTATGCCTATACGATTTTTCCAACCATTGGAAACCGGGATGCCGGTGTTGGGTCGACGGTGCTGGAAAATTCAACTGCGGTGCAGGCCGTTGCGTGGAAGGGTGAACGGTATGCCGTTTTTTACGAACCGGGTGTCCTGAAGGTTGCGGGCGGGGAGCATATAGAGGTGAGCGCCCCGTGTCTGCTGGTGATTTCCGACGACGGGATGCTGGTTGCCGATCCGCTTCAGGCCCGGCAGCGGCTGGATGTTAAAGTGAACGCAAAGACGTATTCCGTGGCGATGCCGCAGGGCGCGGAGCGGGGCAGACAGGTGGAGGTGAAGTTTTGAAGATTGAGCATGCAGCTTATCAGGTGGAAGACGCGGCCGGCATGGCGGCGTGGTATGGCGAGCACCTGGGCTTTGTTGAAAAGCGGGGACGCACCGCGCCGTTCCCGGTCTATTTCCTGGCGGATGCATCGGGGCGGGTGATGATTGAAATCTATTCGAACCCGGCGGTGGAAACCCCGGATTACCGGAACATGGATCCGCTGCTTGTACATTTGGCTTTTGTCTGCACGGATGTGCCCGGCACGGTGCAGCGGCTCGAAGCGGCCGGCGCGGCGCGCACGGGCGAAATTGATGAACTTGAAAACGGTGATGTGCTGGCGATGATGCGCGACCCCTGGGGGTTTGCCATTCAGCTCTGTTCCCGCGGCGTACCGATGGTTTAAGGAGAACCCTATGAAAAAACTGATGATAATGACGGCCCTGATTGTTCCAATGATTGGAAACAGCGCCGAAGAGGCGCGGACCTATTGCCGGTTTGTGCCGGAGCGGTCCGATGATTTTGCGTGGGAGAACGATAAGATTGCGTTCCGCGCGTACGGCCCGGCCCTGGCGGATTCGGCTGAAGACAGCGGCTTTGATGCGTGGCTGAAGCGCGTGGATTATCCGATCATTAATAAGTGGTATAAGCAAAGCCAGGAGGGCAAGTCCTACCACACGGATCACGGCGAAGGGTACGACCCGTATAAAGTCGGGGCATCGCGCGGCTGCGGCGGGCTGGCGCTTTGGCTCGATGGAAAAATGGTGGCTTCCAATGTGTTTAAAAGCTGGGAAGTGGTCCGGTGCTGGCCGGGCGAGGCCGCCTTTATACTGCGCTATGAATGGACGCATGGGGACGATACTTACACCGAGGAAAAGCAGATTTCGCTGAAGCTGGGTGACCGCCTGTTTAAATCGGTTTCGACGTTCCGGAAAAACGGGGAGCTTGCGGCGGATCTTCCGATTGCCATCGGACTGGTTCGCCATCATGAAACGGATCGGGTTTCCAACGATCTTTCCAAAGGCTGGATGAGCATCTGGGAGCCGATGGATGATTCGGAGCTCGGGGTCGGCGTGGTGATCGACCCGGACCGCATTGATCATTTCCAGATCCTGGAAACGGGGGAAAAGCTGGGCGACCATGCCTTGATCCTGACGAAAACGGATGCCGCCGGGCAGGTGGAATATTTTGCCGGGTACGGCTGGAAGAAAGCCGGTGAAATTACCACCGCCGATGCCTGGAATGCCTACCTTACTGATTTTGCTAAACACATTACGGAGTAGAAAAATGGACGTACGATATACGGTTGGAAAAAATGAATATAAACAGATGACCACGGAGGAGCTGCGGTCTTCGTTTCTCGTGGATCTTTTTGAAGAGGGGAACCTGAACCTGCTCTATTGCGAAGTGGAGCGCGCCATTGTGGGTGCGGCGGTGCCCACCACGGAATCCCTGATGCTGGAGGCGGGCAAAGAGCTCGCCGCGGATTTCTTCTGCCAGCGCCGCGAAGTCGGTGTGCTGAACATCGGCGGCAAAGGGGTTGTTTCGGTGGATGGAACCGAATATCAGATGGAAAACCTCGATGGCCTCTATATCGGGCGCGGGTCGGAAGAGATTATTTTTGATTCGCTGAGCGCGGAAGAGCCGGCGCGTTTTTACCTGATCTCGTATCCGGCGCATACGGCATACCCGACGACGCAGGCGAAGAAGGCGGATGCGAATGTCATTGAGCTGGGGACGATGGAGGATTCCAATCATCGGAAGATTTATCAGTACATTCACGAAAACGGCATCAAGAGCTGCCAGCTGGTGATGGGCTTTACGGCACTGGAACCGGGCAGCGTCTGGAATACGATGCCGTGCCACACGCATGAGCGCCGTACCGAGGTGTATATGTATTTCAATCTCGATGAGTCGTCGCGCGTTTTCCATATGATGGGGCCGGGCGATGAAACCCGGCATATTGTCGTGTCGGACGGGCAGGCGGTGATTTCGCCGATGTGGTCGATCCATTCCGGCTGCGGCACGAAGGCGTATACCTTCTGCTGGGGCATGGGCGGTGAAAACCAGCGTTTTGACGACATGGATCATATCGGCATCGGTGACCTGAAATGAGGCTGGCTTTCCTCGCGTTGATCGGGCTGGCCGGGTTCCGTGCGGCCGCAGAGCCAGCGATGCCGCAGCTGGAAAATCCAATTTCGGTTTCCTATATCGAAGAGCACCTGAATCCGGTGCAGCCGCGGCTGGGTTTCACGCCGTCGCTGGTGGAGGAGGTTCGGGGCAGGGTGGATGCGGACCCGGTACTTCGGAACCTGTATGCCGCGATTCAGGCGAGTGCGGAGGAGATTTACAGCCAGGGGCTGCCGGATGGAAAAATCCGGGGCCGGCGGCTGCTCGGCACCTCGCGCGAAGTGCTGTACCGCATCAACATGCTCGGTTTTATCTACCTGATGGAGCGGGATCAGCGGGCGCTGCAGCGCATCAACGAAGAGGTGCTGAATGTGTGCGCGTTTCCGAGCTGGAATCCGGCGCATTTCCTCGATGTGGCGGAGATGTCGCTGGCGGTTTCGCTGGCGCTCGACTGGACGGCGGGCGACCTGCCGGAGGCGACCATTGAAACGGCCCGGACGGCGCTGATTGAAAAGGGGCTTAAACCGAGCTGGCCGGCAAACGGCAAGCGGTTTGACCGGGCGTATGGGGACAATAACTGGAACCAGGTCTGCAACGGCGGCCTGATTGCGGCGTCGATTGCGGTGTTTGACCGGGAACCGGAACTGGCGGCCCGGACCATTCACCGCGCGCTGGAGGGGCTGCCCCGCTGCCTGATTGCCTATATCCCGGACGGCGTCTATCCGGAAGGGTCGTCCTATTGGGGCTACGGCACGGGCTATTCGATCGTCACCATTTCCATGCTGGAAAGTGCGCTGGGCTCCGATTTCGGGATCGCGGATTATCCGGGGTTTATGGAAAGCGCGATGTTCCGCGCGATGTGCAATGCGCCGTCGGGCTGGTATTTTAATTTTGCGGACTGCGGGGACCGGCGCCAGAAAAACGGCGATGAACTGCTGGCGTGGTTTGCGATGCGGACGGGGAATAAAACCTTTTTTGAAAAGGAGCGTTTTCTGCGTCCGGTCGACGAGATGGATAAACTGTCGAACATCGGCGGGATGGCCATGGCGTGGATTGCTCAGTACGAAGAGAAGGCCGGCACAGGCCTGCCGACGGCGTGGGCCGGGCACGGGCATAACCCGATTGCGGTGTTCACCGGCGGGGAGAATGATGCGCGCGGGTATTATGTCGGCTGCAAAGGCGGACAGGCCGGGATCAGCCACGGCAATATGGATGCCGGCTCTTTTATCTTTGAGCTCAACGGGGTGCGCTGGTCGATTGATCCGGGGAACCAGAGTTACTCCGCGCTGGAAAAGGTCGGCTTTTCCCAGTGGGGCCGCGGGCAGACCAGCGACCGCTGGAAGCTGCTGATCAAAAATAATTTCGGGCACAGCGTGCTGACGGTGAACGATGAGCTGTTCCGCGCAAAAGGCTATGCACCGCTGGTTGATTTCCAGGCGGGCGGGCGGCCGGAGGCGGCGTTTGACCTTTCGGCGATCTATGCCGATAACGTGGAAAAGGCCACGCGCCGGTTTATCAAGGACGGCCCCGCTTCGCTGGTCATTCAGGACCGGATCATTACCTCGGAGAAAACCGAAAAGCTGGTGTGGCAGATGGTGACGCTGGCGGAGGTTGAGCTGGTTAAAGACGGCGCGGTGCTGACGCAGGACGGCCGGCAGCTGGAGCTGCGGGTGGAGTCGGATCTCCGGCCGCAGATGCGGGTGGTTCCGCTGAATCCGCCGCCGATGAAGCTGGATAAACAGATTGAAGGTTTTAAGCGTATTGAAATGGAATTTCCAGGGTCTGGAAAAAGCGGGCAGCGCATCGAACTCGATGTGCGGCTGGCTGAAAAAGGAGAAGAAGGATGATACTCGATCAATTTAAACTCGATGGAAAAACGGCGCTGGTGACGGGATGCAAACGCGGGATCGGCAAGGCCATGGCGGTGGCGCTGGCGGAGGCCGGCGCGGATATTATCGGCGTGAGCGCGACGCTGGAAGCCGAGGGCAGTGCGGTGGAGAAAGAGGTACTGGCGCTGGGCCGGAACTTTAAGGCGTATACCTGCGACTTCGGCGACCGTGCGTCGCTCTACCGGTTTATCGGCGAGGTGAAGGCCGACGTTCCGGTGATCGATATCCTGGTGAATAATGCGGGGACCATTCTGCGCGCGCCGGCGGCGGAGCATTCGGATGAACTCTGGGATGCGGTGATTGAGGTTAACCTGAATGCGCAGTTTGTGCTGTCGCGCGAACTGGGAAAAGAGATGGTGGCGCGCGGATCGGGCAAAATTATTTTCACGGCGTCGCTGCTGACCTTCCAGGGCGGGATTACGGTTCCGGGCTATGCCGCGAGCAAGGGCGGCATCGGCCAGCTGACGATGGCGCTTTCGAATGAGTGGGCGGGCAAAGGGGTGCAGGTGAATGCCATTGCGCCGGGTTATATCGCCACGGACAACACGCAGGCGCTGCAGGATGATCCGGAACGCAGCAGCGCGATTCTCGGCCGGATTCCGGCGGGGCGCTGGGGCAATCCGGTCGATTTTGCCGGGCCGGTCGTTTTCCTCGCTTCGGGCGCTTCGGACTATATGTCGGGCCATACGATGGTGGTCGACGGCGGCTGGATGGGGCGGTAGCCGCCGGCGTTTTCGGTTTTAGAGCCGGAAGATAGTATTGACCTCAAACGTTTGAAGTAGTAGAAATCGGTGTTTAGGGAAGGTGGTTTATGAACAAGGGTGCGTCTATGTTTGTCGGGGGAATTCTGGTGGGGGCTTTTCTGGCCGCC
>JBFJYX010000095.1:0-9116 GCA_041622415.1 Pontiella sp. | reverse complement strand
TCGCCGGTTCGGGGCTCTCGTTCCTGCCCAAACCCGGGCAGTGGATGGTGCGGGTGAAGCACGGATTCGGCGTGCTGATTCTCCTGTTTGCGCTCTACTATCTCCAGCTCGGGGTCAGGGGATTCCGGTCCCCGAATGTGGAAGCCCATGCGGAGGGTTCGCATATCACCATTGACGGTGCAACGAACAAAGGCCTGGCCGAGGTGCTGCGCGAAGCGTCGGAGGCCGATGTGCCCATCCTGCTCGATTTCGGGGCCAGCTGGTGCAAGAACTGCGAAGTGATGGAGGCGACGACCTTTAAAAACGAGGCAGTTGTTGAGCGGCTGTCCGGGTATCGCGTGATCCGCTATCTGGCCGAAGATCCGAGCCATCCGACCACGCAGGCCTTTCTGGAAAAATTCCAGGTCCAGGGGCTGCCGACCTATGTGGTGCTCGGCAACTGATTCCCGTGTTCCAGCCCGCTGCCAATCGGCGGCCGGGCTGGGCTGGAGGGACGGACGGGGAAAGGAACCTTTTCATGGGGGCAGCTCCAATCCGCCGGTCGGTCACGGTTCCTGCCAAATGAGGCGTTAACAGGTCGGTTGATACGGCGGCATTGGCCTGTTTGCTTTTCGGTCATGTAGACGAAGCTTCCAGCTTCGTTGTGCACCTTCGGCATACTGCTCTGGGTTCTTAACGAAGCTGGAAGCTTCGTCTACAAGAGGTTCTTGAGCTCATCGCGATCGCGTCCTGATTGGGGGCGTTCGACAGGTCGGTTGATACGGCATGGGCCCGTTTGCTTTTTTCCGGTCATGTAGACGCAGCTTCCAGCTTTGTTGTGCACCTTCGGCATGCTGCTCTGCGTTCTTAACGAAGCTGGACGCTTCGTCTATAAGAGGTTCTTGAGCTCATCGAGGCGGTGGGTGATGACGTAGTCGTGGAAGATCTGGATGAGGCCCTGGCGGGCGAGGGCGCTTTGATAGACCTTTTGCGAGTGGTCGGGGCTGAAGAGGGTGAAGGCGGTCTGGCGGATGATGGCGTTGCCGGGTTCGGGGGGCAGTTTGCCGAGGTCGATTTGCCGGCCGGTGGCGGCGCGGAACGGAATGAGAATGTTGGTGATGATGGCGTTGGCGCGGGCCTGCCCGACGAGTGCGGTGGGTTTGCACGGGGTTTTCCAGCTGATGTGGGTGTTCCAATGGTTGGAAGCGAATTGGGTTAAATGGTTGGAATGGTTGCAGAGTTCCAAGGTTTGGAAACTGTAGATTGCAGCGGCCATTAATCTTCTGACGGGATGGTTGGCGGGACGGATGCCGGCGAGGGTCCAGTCGGATTTGCCGAGGGCGCGTTCGTGGAGTTCGTCGGCCTGTTTCCACCAGAAGTCCCAGACGGATCGGATAAAGGTTTTGGATTCGGCCGTCCATTCGGGATTGATGTTTTTGGGGAGGAGTCCGGAGAGGCCGAGGAGGAGGGCGTAGGCTTCGTCGGGGGTAGAGCTGAGGGCGCGCAGTCGGGCGAGGGGCAGGAGGGCGGCGAGTTTGCGGAAGGGGGCTTTGTTGTTTTTGTAGCCGAGGGCGGCGAGCAGTTCTTCCCACAGGACCTGTTCGGGTTCTTTGGACTGCATGGCGAGGGTGAGGCGCTCGGCTTTGAGGCGGAGGCGTTCTTCGCCGGCGGCTTCGAGGAATTCGGTTTTGCGGTCGGGGTCGATGCCGAGCAGGGGGAAGTCGCCGGCGGGGATGGAGTAGGGGAAGGCGGTGGTGTCGATGTTGTCGAACGAAAAATCGGGGGCGGCGGCGAGGGTTTCCTGCAGGGGGATCTGAATGAGGCCGGGAATTTCCAGGCCCTGGAAGTAGACGACGTGGAAGCGGGTGTTTTCAAAGTTCGGATCGCCGGCGTGGCCGTGCTGTTTCCAGCCGTTGGGATGAATATGGATTTCGAGGTCGCCGGTGATGCGTCGTTTTTCTTTGCCGATGAGCAGGGCGGCGTTGAGGAAGTCGGGGCCGGGCTCGAGGTTCCAGCTGCCGGGATGCTCGACGCGGACGGGTTCGCCGTCGGAGGTTTTGAGTTCGGCGGGGCGGTTGCGCGGGTCGGCCCAGAGGCATTGGAGGTGGCGCTCGCGCCAGGGGAAGCGGCTGAAGGGGAGCGCGGATTCGTGCACGGCGTCTGCGGCGTTGCCGTCTCGGTAGAGCGCCGAACGGGGAAATGCGGTTTCCAGAGTCTGGAAGCTTAGGCTCATTTGTGCAGAGTAAAGAAAACTTACAAAGCAGGCAATGGGTTAGGTCGTCAAAAAGCGCAAAAACATTGCGTCGGGATTTTGGATGCATAGGATGGGGCTATGAATGAATTACAGGCAGACCGGGTGTTGAAGGCCGTGGTGGACGGCGTGGTGGATTATAAGGTGATTGCCGTGCGGGCGGAGATGGATCCGGTCGAACTGGTGAAGTATGCCGAGGTGATCGACCGGGCGATTCAGCTGATGCGGGGCTTTTATAAATATGCGCATGAAAACATGGAGCCGGCGGGACTGCCGCCTCCGCCGAATCCCTATCTGGACAAGAGCAAAGGGATCGAGGAGCAGGCGCCGGAGTATTTTGCGTTTGAATGTGTGCAGCGTAACAATATGACGCAGGAAAAAGCGGTCTGGACCTGCGGGCAGCTGGGCCTGGATGCCGATGCGGCGGCGGTTGCCCTGGAGAATGTCGCCATGCCGTGGCGCGTTTCCAATGGTTGGAAAACCTATGTGCAGCTGAGTGCCGAGGGAAAATATGTCCTGATGAATAAGCCGCCGGTGAAGCTGAAACGGCACATCGACCGTATACTGGGCGAACTGATCGGCTGATCCTTTTCCGGACTCTGTTGATTGCGTAAGAGTTTTTCGGAAATTTCTGTTCCGTTAGTATATATTACTACAATATTGTTCTTATTTTCGCTTGGTTGCTGTGTGCCGACAAGAGTAGCTTCTCCCGCATTCACCGAGCGGTGAATATCGGGAGAAAAATCGGCCCTGCAGTTTTGGTCGTCAGGCGGGGCCGTTGTGCTTTTGATTCCCGATTCGTGTCCTCGCGGACGATGGAGATGGAAAAAACGGGTCACCGGATGAGCGGGAAAGTACACGCCGTCGTGGCTGAGCCTGACCGGATACCCGGTGGAACTCATATAAGGGGGTCATTTGATCAGTCCGGGGCCGGCTCGCGGGACGCAGCTTCATTTTCGGTATGGGCGGGATTGAGAGCTCAATCGGCGTCCGTCGCTGCTCTTGGCCGGGAAGAGACCGGAGTCTCGTATATTTATCAAAATTCATGCCTTTTAAATACTCGAAAACTACCTATTCGGGATTTGCGTCCGTCTTTGCAGGGATAAGTTAAATCCTGATTTAACCCTCGGGTTATCCGTGTTTTTTTTGGACCAAAAAATTAGTGATATAACCGTTGACGGTACCCATGGGGTGGGGTAAACACGCGCTTCTCGTAGTGATAGGGGTATATCATACGATGCTGTAAATCCTTAATAAAATAAGGGTTATATGAGAACCGGTTCATAAAGTTAGGAAGAATTAACTGGAGTCGTATCTGGTGGTCAACCGGGTTCTCATTAATAAGAAGATTTGATAGCTGACACGTATTGGACAAATCAGTCGGAGGAAAGTGGAAGAAGACAAAAAAGAAAATTGAAGGCGCTGAGCCTCGATTTTTAATCTGATTCCCTTGAGTAAATTTCCGCAGTCCCAGCCATACGCATCAGGCATATCAAACGCATCGATCTATCTACCTCCTATCGTTGGCATAACAGATGCTACGTAAAAGACCAGTTCATGTCTTAACTGATACCGGAGAGCGGTTCCAAGACAGCTTCCATACGAAGCGAACAGGCACACAAACTTAAAAGTAGAAGAAGACGATGCAGTTAAAGATGAAAATAGAAAAAAGCCTGGCCCTGATGGTCTCAGGTTTATTTGTAGCCACCTCATACTCGGCTACATATCCAGCGCCCGAAAGCGACGGGCCATCTTCTGCGTACACTTTTCCGGCTATTTTCAAGGCCTTCGATGCTCCGCTCGCTAACACGACGACAGCTTCGGGCGCACCGGTAATAGCAGAGTGGACGAGAAGCAACGAACCGGGTGATACGATGGCGATCACCTGTGAAAACCTGACGGTCTATAGCGGAAACAGCGCAGGGCGTGATGTTAATTTCCTTTTTTACGGTGAAGATTCCCAGGGATCATACGAAACCAGCGGCAAGGTGCAGCGCCTGGTCGGTCGTCAGGCCGCCATTACCCTGCCGGAAGCTTTACCCGATAACAGTTTCTATTTGATGTGGCCGATGAATGCCAACGGCTACGGAAGCCCGGTGGCCATCAATAAGACGGATGCCTGGTGGATTGGGTTCAGCTCCGTGCATGTGGGGGATGAATTTGCGGTTTACGGCCGCAACCTGGCGCTCGGCGGCGGGGACAGTTATCTGTATATCGAGGGTTATGGCTGGATCACCAGTAAAGAGGCCAACCCTTATAAGGCCAAATATGATGTTCCTTCAAATCTGGCTCCGGGGACATATACCGTCTATGCGCATAACGGCCATGGCCGTGAATATGGATGGTCCGAAGCGCTTTCGCTTGAAGTAAAGAGCGCGAAGGTCTGGAATTCGAAGGTCTATAACGTGGCGAACTACGGGGCGAACGGAAACGATTCGTCTGCGGATGACGCGGCGATCAGTGCCGCCAGTTCGGCTGCGGCGAACGATCCCGGTTCTACTGTTTATTTTCCGGCGGGAACCTATTACCTGAGCGGATATCTTAAATTCTACAGCAACGTGAAATATGTAGGTGCCGGCATGGGCTCGACGATCATCAAGCCGTCGAGTTCGGGACGGAGTTCATCGCTGCTGGCTGCTGCGATCGGCAATGAATTCATGGTACAGGATATGACGTTCCGCCTGAATGACCAGGCCTCGAACGGACGCCCGTTTTACCTGGGCTGGAAAAACAATATCACCTTTGAGAACGTCGAGGTTAACGCGGAGGATGCGTCCTCGGTCATGCACTCGGTGATCAACCTGAATGACGGATATAACTATCTGTTCAAAGGCTGCCGGTTTGTTATTGCCAACGACCTGTATGTGGGCAACGCGAAGCAGACCCGATTTGAAAACTGCACCTTCCTCGGTATCCGCGACTGCAACCAGCTGGTGGCGGTTAAAGGGGCGACCGAGCTGGACGTGAGCGACTGTTATGCCACCAACCTGGATGAGTCGGATATCACGAGCGGCGACGGCTGGTGCAAAGGGCGCTGGATCACCGGTACCGGTCCTTCGACGGACATGTATTTCGGACACAACACGACGGCCAACCTTATGCCGCGCCTGGATCCGAACAAGTCCCGCTGGGACTCCTCGCAACCGGACCAGAACTCCGGTGAGCAGATCATGTTTGAAGGGCTTTCGACCCGCTACCGCGGCTCTCCGCTGAGCGTTACGGACACCACGGTTAAATTTGCGCCGTTCACCATCTCGAACAACCCGCAGTATCTTGTGATTGCAAACGGCACCGGCTATGGCCAGTCCCGCCGGATTCTCTCGATAGACGCGGGCAGCGGAACGATCACCGTGGATACGCCCTGGCGCGTAAAACCGGATACCTCGAGTGTGGTTTATGTGGGTAACTACCTTTGCAATGTTGTGACTTATGGCAACTATCTGGACGGACGCCCGCGTGCGGCTGAAGAACCGGCCAATACGCAGGACCATACGGCCTCTGCGGGTTACCAGTCCTATGGCGGCGCGCTCAATATTGTGGTGGACGGAAACACCTTTAATGAGCTCGGCAGCGGTATTGCCAACTATTCGGTCGGTGACAACGACTTTTCTGATGTTGCGGACACCCTGACGCCGAACTTCTTCAATGAGTTCAAGAACAACACCATGAACTATTGCTATGCAGGTATTCTGCAGCAGCTGTATGCGGCCAACAAGGTTCACGGCCTTCCGCTGGTCGGGTATGACCCGACGATCGTCGGCAACGTGATCCGTAATAATGATATCGGCAACTGCCTGGGATCGGCCGTGAGTTACTGGTCGCACTATGACGGCGATCTGATTGTGCACAACGTGCACGACAAGAACCGTATTTATGATTCGGCCAAATCGGTTACAGAAAACCAGGGCATCCGTCATTCCGTATGGATTCAGAATCAGCTGCAGGGCAGCAGCAGTTCCGGTATTGAGCTGGCTACGGGCCACCTGCCGGTATTGCAGGGCAACACCTGGGTCGGTTTTGATTCGAGCTATGGCGGTAATCTGCCCGGTGAAGTACTCGAAGTTCCGAATCGTGTGGTTTCCGTCAATTCCAGCAACGTGACGGATATCACCGTTCTCAACAGCGGTACCGCCCCTATGAACTGGAGTGCGAATGTCGACAGCGACTGGCTGAGTGTTGAAACCGGTTCCGGCACGGTTTCCGGTGAAAACGCGGAAGGTGCAGTGGAACTGCAGATCAATCAGGCCGCGGTTCAGAGCGGTACGGTAGAACCCGCGATCGTATCGATCAGCAGTGGCGATCAGGTCAAGGAAGTCACCGTGGTATATGATGACGCCCTGGTGATCGGCCCGACCCCTCCGGTCGACCCGCCGACGGCGGTGCTGTCTCATATTGAGGTATCCGGTCCGTTTTATATGGATGAGCAGACCTCTGCGCAGATGTTCTGTACCGCGTTCTATTCTGACGGCACGAGCGAGCAGGTTGATGCGGATTGGTCGGAAGATTCCGATTCCGCCACCATCTCAGCCGACGGCCTGCTTCAGGCCGGCAATGTGCTGGCGGACCTGGACGTCACTGTTACCGCGACGTTTAACGGAAAAAGCGACAGCCATACGGCAACCATTCGGTTTGTTGCACCGACGCTGGACCGACTTGAAATTTCAGGGTCGACGCAGATGGATGAAGGGACCTCTTCCCCGTTCAGCTGCACCGCCTATTATACGGACGGATCCTCCGCTGCGGTTACACCGACCTGGAGTGAAGACAGCAGCTACGCTTCGATCAGCAGCGGCGGTCTGCTTACGGCCGCCGATGTAACCGCTGACCAGGTGGTCACCATCACTGCCCTGTTCGAGGGTGTAAGCGCAACCCACACGGTTACTGTATCGTATGTGCCGCCGCTGCTTACGGGATTGGTTATTATCGGTCCGGTGGCTGTGAATGAACTGGAAACGGCGCAGTACAACTGTATCGGCCGGTTTTCAGACGGGACGTCTACGCTGGTATCACCGTCGTGGAGCGACAACTCCGCTGCGGCATCGATCGACAGCACCGGCCTGCTTACAGCGAATGATGTTGAGGCGAGCACGCCGATGACGATCACTGCCAGTCTGGGCGGGCTTACGGTAACGTATTCTCTGCTGGTCACCTATGTTGAGCCGTACATCGTCGGCATCGAAATTTCGGGTCCCGCATCCGTGCAGGAAGAATCGAATGCGCAGTTCAGCTGCAACGCCGTTTTTTCCGACGGCTCCCGCTTTGCCATCTCTCCGGCATGGAGCGTGAGCGGCAGCGGAACCATCAGCGGTTCCGGTCTGTTGACGGCCGGGGATGTTACTGCGGACAGCACAGCAACGCTGAGTGCTTCGTATGACGGTTATACCGATGATTTGACAGTGACCATTGCTTATGTGGCTCCGACCGTAACCGGTTTGAGCATCGTTGGTCCGGTCTATGTGGATGAGGGCGAAACCGCCTCCTACAGCTGCACCGCGCAGTATTCTGACGGAACTTCCGGCAGTGTGACGCCGGTGTGGTCCATGACGTCTTCGTATGCCGCGATCTCGGCTTCAGGTCTCCTGAGCACGGGGGATGTTACGGAAGATGAAAATGCCGTGCTTTATGCCAGCCTGGATGGTGTGACCGTTTCGCTGACGATTCAGGTCAGCTTTGTCCCGCCGCCGGTGGTGATCACGGGTATCTCGATTGGTTCGGCTCCCGAATCAATGGAAGAGCACAGTGAAGTCACGCTGGGATGCACGGCCGTGTATTCTGACGGAACCTCCGAAACGCTGACCGACGGTATTGCGTGGAGCGTGTCCGGCAAAGCAACCATTACAGACGGACTGCTGCAGAGTGGAAATGTCGATGACGCCGCCGTGCTCACGGTAACGGCTTCGTATTCCGGCTTTGAAGATTCTGTGGACATCACCGTGACCCCCGTCGGCACGCAGGTCATCTATCCGCTGGACGGATTTACAGGCCAGACCGTGAAGGCCCGCCTCTGGGATGATGCGGCCGGAACCTGGTATGAACTCGGGGAGATGGTGGCCCCGGACGAACTTGTAATTAAAAATGTAACTGAAGGCCAGTGGTACTGGATCTCCATAGAGGTGTTCGACTCAAGCCTCGGCGACTGGACGTCCGTTCATGGCAACTGGATCAGCATGTAACAACAGGGATACATACAATGAACAAAACATTCTTAGCATTAATAATACTTACACTGGGTGTGAGCTCATTCAGTAACGAGGTCGGCCTGCCCCGGGAAGTCGTGGCACTTCCGGTGGTCGAAGGAAATCATCTGATCTGCATCTGGGATGATGCGGCAGGCGATTGGTTGACGGAATTTGAATCCTACGATCATGAAGGCGTTTATGATTTCCAGGTTCCCGAGTGGGGAAAATGGTACTGGATCGGACTCTGGGATTCGTCGATCGGCGATTATGTTTACGGTAAATGGATCGGTCATTTCCCGGTGGAATGAGCGCATGGATTGAGAGGTCATTACATGAAAACACTATTTAAAGTACTGAGCGGCGCACTGTCGGTGGTTATGTTCAGCGGCTGCACCTCGATGCAGGGCACATCCGGACCGGGAGGTCCCCGGTTGACCGGAAGCGGGTATTCGAATGAATACGAATCCTATGCCGAGGTGGGGCTTGAATTTTCATCGGTCGGCGATTTTGTCGCCATCGTTTCGCCGAGCCGTTGGAAAAGTCCGGTGGCCACCGGGGGCAGCCTTTCGTGGGCGAATCCCGTTGCTTGGAGTGAAGATCCGTCTAGAACCGGCCGCATTCTGTTAGGCGAGGCGGTTGTGGTTGGCGGTGTTGTTGCGGCGGCCTCGGTCGGAGGTTCCGACGGCGGTTCCGGGTCGGGCAGTGAG
>JBFJYX010000094.1:0-9121 GCA_041622415.1 Pontiella sp. | reverse complement strand
CGCGGCCGCTCAGAAACGACTACATCGCGAGCATGAAACGGAACGTGTCATCCAGAAATCCAGGCAGCCATTCATGGCCGTAATCCGGAAAGATGACCATCGACTTCTCGGCTTCGATTTTATTATAGGCGGCAAATTGGGTGGAGGGCGGACAGACCGTGTCGTCGAACGACGAGGCCATCAACACCTCAGCCCGGATGCGCGATGCAAAATGCTGCACATCAATGTAGCCCAGGCGCCGGAAAATTTCCGCTTCGTTTTCGTGGCGCGGATCGTGCCGCCGGAAAAAGTCCCGCAGTTCATGGTATGCATCCTTGGCCTGCTCCATCTCCCAGACGCGCTGGTAGTCGCACAGGAACGGATGGATGGGTGCGCAGCGCCGAATCCGCGGTTCGAGTGCCGCACAGACCAGTGCCAACGCCCCGCCCTGGCTTCCGCCCATGGTGCCCACGCGGGTTTCGTCCACATCCGGCATCGCCAGAACAATCCGGGCCAGCTGCGCGGTATCGAGGAAAATGGAACGGTACAGCAGTTTTTCCGGCCCGTCGCTCAGCCCCCGCACAATCTGCCCGAACATAGTGGTACCCTTCACGCCGCCGACATCTTCCGAAAGCCCGCCCTGGCCGCGGCAGTCGAGCGCAGCCACGGTGAAGCCGGCCGCCACATAGTTCAGCTTCTCGGCCCAGTCGCCGCTGTAATGCATGTAGCCATGAAACTGCAACACCGCCGGATGCGGCTCCACGGCCGCCTTCGGCTGCAGCAGCTTGGCGTGAATCCGTGCACCGCCCACGCCGGTGAACCACAGATGTGAGCAGGTGGCAAACGGCACCTGAAAATCCGGGTCCGGCTCAATCTCGATCTGCGGATCAACCGCACGCATTTCCGCCAGCGCCTCTTTCCAGTAGCGGTCAAAATCATCAGGACGAGGATTCGTGCCTCTGTAGGTTTCCAACTCTTCGCGGGCCAAATCAAATCCCAGGGCCATGGGCACTCTCCTTAAAATTCCACATCTTTATGCAGCCGCGCTTCCAGCATCGGTTTTGCTTCGTTCCAGCCTTTGGAAAGTGCATGGAGGTCGTGCTTGATCTGCGTGGTTTCCCTGAACCGCTCTTCGTTGGTGATGTCCGTACGCCGCGCGAGCACCTGCTGCTCCCGCTCCAGCGCACGCTTCCAGAACAGCAGGATATACCGCTGCGCCAGATCCACGGCCGACGTCTCCTCATCAATCTTCCGCGACTCCTCCACCTGCACCCGGCTGATCACCTTCTGCGAAGCTTCGTCAAATTCATGAAACGCATCGGTCAGCGTTTCCGGCGGATCCAGCATCAGGATTTCGACCAGTTTACGGCAGGTCGGATCGGTCAGGTGCTGCGGCGGCAGGAAATCATGCACCAGCGGATGGACATCGCGGTAATAATGAACCAGCAGTTCCAGCAGCGCCGTCTCCTGGCGCGGATAGGTTTTCTGCGGTGCGACGGGAGCGGCCTCTTCCTCGTCGGTTTTCGCCGCACGCTGCTGCGGCTTGGTGCGGCGCAGGTCCTGGCTCAGGGCCAGCGGCGAAATATTCAGCCGATCGGCCGCGGCATGGATCATCGGATCGCGCCGGGCGGCCGACGGACAGTGGCTGATCAGGTTAAGGACCGCTTTCACCACGCGCATGCGCCCCGCTTCGGTCTTGATATTTTCCGAACGCTGGAAAGCATCGATCAAAAAGTCCAGGGCCCCGGGCGCTTCCTCCACCAGTTTGATCAGCGCTTCCTTGCCGCTGTTTTTAATCAGCGAATCGGGATCCTCTTTTTCCGGCAGCGTCACCACACGGACGCTCAGCTCGTTGGCGATAAAGATTTCGGAGGAGGCCAGCGCGGCCTTCACGCCGGCGGCGTCGGCATCGAGCACGAGCACCACTTCGTCGGCATAGCGCTTGATCATTTTGGCGTGGTTATCCGTCAGCGCGGTGCCCTGCGAGGCCACTACATTGGACAGTCCCGCCTGATGGCAGCGGATGGCATCGATCTGCCCCTCCACCACCACCGCCTGGCGCGATTCCACAATCGGTTTGCGCGCTTTATCAAAAGCAAAGAGCACACGGTTTTTTTTGAAGAGCAGGGTTTCGGGGCTGTTGACATATTTCGCGGTTTTTTCGGCCTTGTTCATAATGCGGCCGGAAAATCCGATGACCCGCCCCATCTGGTCGCAGATCGGAAACATGACGCGCCCGCGGAACCGGTCGTAATAACTTTTCTTCCCGCCGCGGTCGGACGGAACCACCAGCCCGGCGGCCTCGAGCTGCTCATCGGCATACCCTTTTTTCCTGGCCCGGGCCCGGAGTTCCTCCCAGCCCTGCGGCGCATAGCCGATCTGCCACTCTTTGATGACCTCCATCGGCAGGTCGCGTTCCTCGAGATAGCGCCGCGCCTCCGCCCCTTCGTCGCTGTCGATCAGCATGCGGTGATAAAAGGCGGCGGCATCGGTATGCAGTTTAAACAGCACATCCTTGTTGCCGCTGTTTTCAGGCCTGCCGCCCTCATAGACAATTTCAACGCCGGTCTTTTCCGCCATGATATTCACCGCGGTCACGAAATCGACCTTTTCATAGTCCATCACGAATTTGAAAACGTCGCCGCCGGCACCGCAGCCGAAGCAGTGGAAAATCTGGCGCGCGTCGTTCACCGTGAACGACGGCGTTTTCTCCTTATGGAACGGGCAGTTGCATTTGTACGTCGAGCCCCGGCGGCGCAGCTCGGGCAGATAGGCCCCCACCACTTCCACGATATTACACCGTGCGCGGATTTCCTCGATCTGTTCTTTGGGGATCATGGCCATCCCCTAGAGATACCGGAACCCCGCCTCCCCCTCAATCCCGCGGCATGGAATTTTACCCGCCGGCCCGAATGGCACGGAAATCGCTTTATTGAATCTGCTTTAGGAGTCAAACATGAGAATACCAAGACTTGAAGAGATGAACAGCGAACGCTTTATGCAGGAAGCCTTCGACCATGAAATGCGCGCCCGCTGGACCAAAAGTGCGGTTTTGCGGCGGAATATCTATCTGGGGCTCTTTGCCGCCGGCATGGTCTGCACGCTTTATACGGCGTTTATCCACTGGAGCACGCTCTGTGTGCTGTCGCTCTTCCTGAGCACCATTACCCTGGTCATCACCACCAAATATGATACCCAGATTCATTTTCTTAAAATTCTGGAAAGCCGCGACCGGCTCAAAAACGTCGAGCCGGATTATTCGTAATCAGATTTCAATATCCGAGGCCGCGTCATCCTGCTCAAGCAGTTTGTTTTTCAGGTCCTGGATCCGGTTTTCATACAGGGTGGTCAGTCGCGGCTGCACATGCGGCACCAGGTCATAACAGACCCACCGGCCCACGTACGATTTCACCCGCATAAAATCATAGCTCCGGCCCGTGCGGTCCAGCATCACCAGCATGATCATCATAATCAGGGCAAAAAGTATCCCGCGGAAAAAGCCCAGCACAAGCCCCAGGCCCGCATCCCGCGAGTCCGATATTCCCGCCTTGATCACCGCCGCCACCAGCCTGCTGAACAGCATAAACAGGCCGACCAAAACCAAAGCAACCACCGCCAGCAGCAGCCACATCAGATAGGCCTCTTCCAGCCTTCGGAACACCCGGCCGAAATAATCAAACAGCCGCGGGTATGCCAGGAACAGCAGCAGACCGCCGCAAACGGAGGTCAGTACGTGCGCAACCTGCGACGCAAAGCCCTTCTGGTAGCCGCCCCATGCAAACATGAGCACCACCACCACGAACATCACATCCACCAGACTCAGCCAACTCGGTATCATCTCTAAACCTCTTCCGTTCCAACCATTGGAATCCAGGGTCTTAATAAGCAGGTTTAACGCCATGTGCCGCCGCTTTTCCAAAACCCATGCAACTTTCACGCATTTTCGCGATATTAGCAGGATTTATTCTAAATACCACAAGATGTAGTGTACATCCCTTGACAGGTATACTTTAGATGGCATACCTTCTAAACTCCAAGTTCGCGAAGATGCACGCGATAGCGCACTTAAAACAGCATATCCAGGGGGTAAACCATGTCGGGAGAACGACCGAACGCCGCATTTGACGGCTTTCAAAAGCGCTCGGGACTCATCGTTCCGTTCAGCTGGCAGAAAATTGAACTGGCCATCGACCGCGCCGTAGAAGACGTAGCGCGCAAACAGCACATGCCCAAAAACGAAGGGCTGGCATCCAAGGTCACCGACCAGGTCCTGCAGCAGCTGAGCAGCCCCACCAGCGAATTTTATGTCCACGCCGACGAAAACGGCAAACGCATCCCGAAAATTGAAGATGTCCAGGACCTCGTCGAAATCGCCCTCGCCGAACAGGGCGAAACGCTCGTCGTCGCAACCTACAAACGCTACCGCAAACAGCGCGAAATCGCCCGCCGCAACATCCGCGTCCGCGGCGAAGCCGCCGGTGCCGTCGACGTAACCGACGCCGCCCTGCTGCTCGTCGAGTCCTCCTCGCAGAACGTCAACCTGCCCTGGGACCGCAAGCGCATCGTGAAGCAGATCCTCGATAAAACCGATCTCTCCATCGAAATTGCCATCAACGTCGCCAAGGCCGTGGAAAACCGCATCATCGGCGGCGACATGACCATCATTTCCACCGCCCTGATCCGCGAACTGGTCAATAACGAGCTCGCAGAACGCGGCTATGCCCAGCAGCTGCGCGACCTCTCCCTCTATCGCGTATCCAAGGATTACCTTGAAAACCTGATGTTCACCAAATCGACCGAAAACTCCAACATCGTGAACAACAACCCCGAAGCGGTAAACCTCGGCGTCGCCGAACTCGTACTGAAGCAGTGGGCACTCGACACCATCTTCAGCCCGGAAGTCAAACGCGCCCACGATACCGGGGCCATTCATGTGCACGACCTCGGTTACCCCACCCGCGTCTACTGCTCCTCCCACTCGATCGAGTATGTGAAAAAATACGGGCTCAACGGGCTGATTAACCTGAACACCTCGTCCAACCCGGCGCGTTCCGCCTCCGTGCTGACCGGCCACCTGAACACCTTCCTCGCCTCCATGCAGGCCAACTATGCCGGCGCGCTCGGCATTGCCTACATCAACATTCTCTATGCCCCGCTCCTCGTCGGCATGGACCGCACCGAACTCAAGCAGGTCGCCCAGGAACTCATCTTCAACGGCTCGCAGAATGCCTTCTCGCGCGGCGGACAGACCCTGTTCCTCGACTTCAACATCCACACCGGTGTCCCCTCCTACCTTAAAACCGTGCCCGCCATCGGGCCCGGCGGGCACTATCAGCTTCGCCTGAAAGACGGTTCCATCGCCGAGCTGCACGAAGAACTCCGCGATGAACGTGATGCCGGCGGCTACAAACTCATGGATCTCTACTACGACGATCCCGTCCTGGGCAAACGCCTCGTCCTGCGCGAAATCACCGACGAAAAAGAAGGCTCCGCCTACGATCCCGCCGTGCAGGAAATGCTTTCCGAAAACGGCGAAGCCATCGTGACCTACGGCGACTACGCCAAAGAGGCCCGCGAATTCTGCAGTGTCCTGCTCGAAGTTTTCGGCGACGGCGATGCCCACGGCCGCATCTTTGAATTCCCGAAATGCGACTTCCATGTGTCCGACGAAACCTTCGAAGATCCCGAGCAGTTCGCCATCTATAAAGAAGCCTGCGAGCTCGCCTCGAAAAACGGATCCACCTACTTCATCTTCGACCGCGACGAAGTCACGCTCTCCGCCTGCTGCCGCCTGCGCACCACCATCGACGACAACCGCATGCTCAAGCACCCCGAAAGCATGCGCTTCTGCGGCTTCCAGAATGTCACCATCAACATTCCGCAGGCCTCCTACCGCGCCGCCCGCGCCGGCGGCGACATCGTGCAGAACTTCTACGCCGAGCTCGACCGCACCATGGAACTCGCGGTCGATGCCCACCTGCAGAAAAAGGTCAAAGCCGCCGAAATGCTCTCCGGCCCCGGCCACCCCCTCTGGCAGATCGGCAAAGAAGCCAACGACGGCAAACCCTACGTCGACCTCGAAAACTGCACCTACATCCTCGGCCTCATCGGCGTCAACGACGCCGTCAAATTCCTGGTCGGCCAGGAGCTGCACGAAAGCAGAGAAGCCCAGCGCTTCGGACTCAAAATCGTGGCCCACATGTACCGCAAAGCCAAAAAACTCGCCGCCCTGCACAACCTCAAATTCACGCTTGAGGAATCGCCGGCCGAATCCGCCGCACGCCGCCTGGCCAAATCCGACCTCGTCTACTTTGCCGAGGAATCGAAAGAAGTCGTCAAAGGCCCCGCCGACGCGGAATACTACACCAACTCGATTCATCTCGCTGCCGAAGCCGATGTCTCGCTGGTCGAACGCATCACCGAGCAGTCCAAATATCATAGCATGATCGAGTCCGGCGCCATCACCCACTGCTTCATCGGCGAAGAGCGCCCCGATGCCGACTCCATCGCCCACCTGATGACCGAGGTATTCCACCGCACCCAGTCCGCCCAGGTCTGTGTGTCGCCCGAATTCACCTTCTGCGATGCCTGCCAGCACCAGACCCGCGGCCTGCTCGAACAGTGCCCCGAATGCGGTTCCACCGAAGTCGTCGGCGAAACCCGCGTCGTCGGCTACTTCAGCAAGGTGCAGAACTGGAACAAGTCCAAGCGCTACGGCGAACTGCTCGCCCGCCACGCCGGCAAATACAACATCGTCGAAGCCGAAGAAAACGAAGTGGTTACTGCGTAACTGGGTCAAAGGTCGACAAGTCAAAAGTCGGAAAGTCCAGAGCAGACCTTCGACCTGCGACCCTCAGACCTTCGACCTCCTGAAAGGAGATGAATCATGGCTGCAAAATATCAAATCAGAGTGTTCGGCAAAGAGGGCTGCGACAAATGCCATACCCTCAACCAACGCCTCGATAAACTGCTGAAAAAAGAAGACTACACCGACTTCGAAAAACGCTACTGCGACGTCGAAACCATCGACGGCCTCGTCGCTTTTTCCGAAGCCGAGTGCATCAATCCCTCCCGCATCCCGGCCCTGCTGGTGACCCGCTGGAGCGAAGACGAACAGGAATATGTCCCCGTCAACACCGCCGCACCCGGCGCTGCCGATACGGTCTGCAAAAAATCGCGGCTCTATCAGTATGTCGGCCTCCAGACCGACTATTCCGACGTCGGCAAAGGCATCATTTCACCGAAAATGATTCAGGCCGTACTGACCGAAGCGCAGCAGTAAACTTTCCTTCACCCGGCCCGTCGGACACTCCACTCCTTCCTCGGAGCGTCCGGCGGGCCCTTTGTGAGAAACTTGAATACATTTCCCATTTCAAGTTTCAAGTTTCAGGTTTCAGGTTTCACATGATGTCTTCCGTATACGCCTTCCTCGAAAAACCATCCATGGTGGATTACCCGAAGCATTTTGCCGCGGTGTTCTTCACCAGCGGATGCAACTTCACCTGCGGCTTCTGCCACAACGCGGCGCTGATGGGCAAAAAGCAGGCCGGGCTCTCATGGGAACGGCTGGAAGAGGCCTGCACTAAATTCAGGAAAGACTGGGTCAACGGCGCCGTCATCACCGGCGGCGAACCCACCCTGGCCGACGATCTGCCCGAGCTGATCCGGTTCATGAAACGCTTCGGCTTTAACGTCAAACTCGACACCAACGGTTCCAATCCCCGGAAACTCCGCGAAGCCCTGCCCCTCGTCGACTACGTCGCCATGGACGTAAAAACCGGGTTTTCCGGCTATCCCGATCTCGTCCGTTTTCCAGACATTTCCAACATCCGCGAATCCATCGAACTGATCAAAGCCGAAGCCAAAGACTACGAGTTCCGCACCACCGTCATTGAGCAAATCCACACCGATGCCCTCATGGACGAACTCGCCGAAGAGATTCAGGGCGCAAAACGCTACGCCCTGCAGGCCTTCATTCCGCGCGAAAACCTCCCTGCCGAAAAATTCACCCTCCTCCCCCGCACCCCCTCCTCCCGCCTCACCGCGCTCAAAAACCGCATGGCCGGCTGCGCCGATGAGATTCTTTTGCGAGGGGCATAAGCACTTGGCTGAGCAAGCTTCTCCATACCATTCTGACTTCGAACGTCAACAGTGCATAAAAGCGCTCAGCCATCATTGGTGCAAATTGCAAATATCACTTTACAATTTGCACCAATCCGACTTAACTCCTTCCATGTAAATGGAATGAGGATGACCATGAAGAGTCCCGAGTGGATTAATCGATCAATTGCACGTGAGTTTGAGCAGGTTCGAAAGGAATATCCAGTCGTAACCGTCACCGGCCCGCGCCAATCCGGAAAAACGTCATTGGCCAGACGGCTGTGTGAGGGATATGCGTACGCCAACCTTGAAGATCCCGACACACGCAAAATGGCGAAGGAAGACGCCCGTGGTTTTTTCCGATCATTTCCCGCCCCGGTTATTATCGACGAAGTTCAACGCATACCGGAACTGCTGTCCTATATTCAGGGCATGGCGGACGAAACAAAAGAGCGCGGCCAGTTCATTCTGACCGGAAGCCACCAGATGGAACTCGCCGCCGCGGTCAGCCAATCGCTGGCGGGGCGCTCCGCCCTGCTTCGACTGCTGCCCCTTTCAATCGAAGAACTCCAACGGGCAGGGTTCCAGCTGACCAGAGACGAGCTGCTGCACCGGGGCCTCATGCCCCGCCTCTACCACGAGGATATCCGAACAGGCACACTCTACGCCGAATACTTTCAGAACTATATCGAGCGCGACCTGCGGCAGTTCACCACCATTCGGAACCTGAACCATTTTGAAAAATTCCTGCGCATCCTCGCAGGCAGGGTCGGGCAGGTCATCAATATCAGCTCTCTCGCCAACGACACCGGCGTTGCCCGGGCCACGATCAACGAATGGCTGAATGTGCTCGAAGCCTCGTTCATTATTTTCCGGCTCTCTCCGTGGTTTGAAAATGCGGGCAAGCGCGCCATCAAAACACCGAAGCTCTATTTCACCGAACCGGGGCTTGCCGCATGGCTGCTCGACATCGATTCCCCCGCCCAGGCCGCGCGAGACCCGCTGATGGGAAACCTCTTTGAAAACATGGTCGTTGTCGAGG
>JBFJYX010000093.1:0-9196 GCA_041622415.1 Pontiella sp. | reverse complement strand
TCATCGTTTCCAGACGCGTCGGTTTTTTGAAGGCGGTCTTGGTTTCGTCCGTATATTTCGGGTTCACAAACTCGGCAATGATGCCCTGCGTCTCTTCAAGGATTCTGACGTAGGATTCGGTTTTGATCACCAGCGTATTGCAGTTGCCGGGGAACGGGGAAAAGCCGGTTTCATCGGCCACATCGCCCTCGGGATTAATCGTGGCGCGCAGCAGCGGATCGAGCTGGTTGTACTCCACATTGAGCGTGAACTCCTTGCCCTCGCCCACCAGTTTGGCCAGGCCGCCGACCGCTTCGCCGGGGCGGCGCACGATCGCCAGTGAGTTAAAATCGTAGCCGTGTTCCACCGAAACCCCGATGGCCGCCGGCAGCGTGTTGAAGCTCGGGCCGTTGGTATCCTGAATGAACATGAAATATTCGATACCATCCGCCGCCAGCTTTGCGGCAACGCCGCTGGTGTGCAGCAGCATATGGATGTCGCCATGGCCGTGGGGCTTCAGGATCAGTTCATATTTTTCATTCAGCGCCAGCGCGCCGTCGTTGTCGGCAATCGCCGGCACCAGCTCCTGCTGCAGGATGAAAACCTGTTCCTTCTGCAGGCCGAAATAGTGGTTGGCTTCCAATGACTGGATGGTTTTGGGGCCGGTGTCCTGCGAAACCATGATGATGAACGGCACCGGGCGTTTGGATGCGGAGCGCGCCTGCATGGCCAGCAGGTTGTCGGCATAGTGTTTGAGATAGGTCGTTTCTTCGAGCACCTCGACGGCGATGTCGACCTTGATGCCGTTATAGCCGAGACGTTCGCCCAGCCCGCCGGCCACCAGCACGACGCCGACTTTATCGAAATAGTCCGCCCCGACGGCTTCATATTTTTCGAAGTCGTCGCTGAACGAGGTGAGGTCCACTTTATCCGGCTGCTCCGGGGTCAGCCCTTCAAACGGGTTGGCGCCGGCTTTGGATTCCGCCAGCAGTTTCCGGGCATTGGAAATATAGCCGACCAGACCGCCCGGATAGTTGCCGTTGATTTTTTCCAGCGATTCAATAAAGGCTTTCTTCGCCTCATCGTTGGTGCCCGGCTCGTCCCATCCCGAAAAAAGGTGCGACTGCCCGTTTTCCACCAGCGTGTTGATCAGTTCCTGCTGCTGCTCGTTAAAGGTGTTCCAGTTGGTCGAAAGACCGACCATTTCCATGCTCTCCGAAAACGTAGGTGTCATTGCATTCCCCTTTCTGTGGATTCCTGAAAAAAGTGAAGGGAAATCATGCAAGGATGCGCGCGCAGATACCATAGAAAAATCGCGTGTTTTCATGGAGTTTCCAATGATTGGAAACCCCGGCGTTTCTTACGGATCACTTCAGGGAGCGTTGGCGAACCACTTCATAGAGACAAATTCCCGTCGACACCGACACGTTCAGACACGGAACGCCGCCGGCCATGGGAATCGTCAGCAGCAGATCACATTTATCCTGCGACAACCGCCGCATACCCTTTTCTTCGGAGCCCATCATGATGGCGATCGGCCCGGAAATATCGGCTTCGTAGAGATTCTCCGTTCCCTGATGGTCCGACGTACCCGCAACCCGAATACCCAGGTCTTTCAACTTTTCGATGGTCCGCGCCAGGTTCGTTACGCGGAAAAGCGGCGTCTCAGACGCCCCGCCGCAACTGATTTTAACGGCCGTATCCGTCACCGCCACCGCCTTATCGCGCGGCATGATAACCGCATCCACGCCGGCTCCGTTGGCCGTGCGGATGCAGGCCCCCAGATTATGCGGATCCTGCAGACCATCCAGAATCAGAACAAAAGGTTCTTTCACCCCCGCGAGCAGCGATTCCAACTCCGTTTCATCTTTAATCAGCGCCTTACTTCGCGCGCCCGATGAATGTTTATTGTTCCGTCCATGCGCTCCTTTATGGCCGCGGTCCGGTTGACGCTTAGCATTTTTTCTCATGATATCCTGCCATAGGGTTACTGTTGCTTCATGTTCCAGCAAGTTGGGTAACATAGTCATAAATTCCGACGGCATCAATTAGAACTGTTTGTCCGAAATGCACCGAATTCTTTCATTGCGGCAATATCGAACCTATAGTCAGCGCCATTCCAGCCCGGGAGATGCCATGAAAATAAAAACGCTTCAGGATGCCGCCGCCTTTGTGAAGGCCGTAAAGGTCTGCACCATTTTCCCTTCCGACAAAACGGAACTGACGTCGCTCTATGAAAACGTGGACCTGCCCGAAAAGCAGCCCGGCGAATCGGGATGGGGCCGGCGGATGGAAGCGGTCTGGCCGTGGAAAAACCGGCTGCCCTCCGAATACCCCAACGAAATCTACTACGGCAAAATCAAGGGCGGCTTCGCCGTGCTGATGGACCTGGACTATCTCGCCGACACCCACTTTCCCGCCGCCCACCAACCCGTCGACTCCCTCAATGCGATCGCCCGCCGGGCTTACGAATGCATTCGGCAGGAACCCTGGACCACCACCGACCTGCGCAACGAACTGATCCGCGAAACCGGCTGCTCCAAAAGCCAGTTCGATACCGCGCTCAAAAACCTGCAGATCTCCCTGAACATTGTCCGCGCAAACGACGCCGAACAGGACACCTGGCTCCCCTTCCAGGAAGTCTATTCCGACATCTGGAACCGGCATGTGGATGAATTCCGGGACGCCTGATGCGGCGCGGCCCCTTGCGTGCAATCCGGCTCCCCCGCGCCCCCTCCAGCCCTGTTGTAGTGGCGGTTCTCAGAACCGCAGCTGTAGTGGCGGTTCTCAGAACCGCACAGGCCCGTAAAGAAAGCGGCTCATAGAGCCGCCACTACAACAAGGGCGCGCAATCCGCTGGGCACACAGAACTCAGCTGGAAAGGTCTTCGTGCTTTTTGTGCCTTTTAGTCGCCATTCTCACCGCATTCATCCGAACCACGGCTGTAGTGGCGGTTCTCAGAACCGCAAGTGTAGTGGCGGTTCTCAGAACCGCACAGGCCCGTAAAGAAAGCGGCTCATAGAGCCGCCACTACAACGAGGGCGCACGATCCGACGGGCATCGAGCATTCGGTGCGCAGGTTAATGCCCCCATTCAGTCGGCGGTCGGCCTAAAAGCGGCGGTACCATTTGCGGGCATTCGATTCGGCTTTTGCGCGCTGTTCGAACTTCGGGTCATCGGTCTGGCCGCCGCGCGGTTTCAGGATGGCGTCCGCTGAAGCTTCGAACTCTTTCTTGTTCGATTTTATCTCAAGGATCGTGCCGTGCTGATCGTACACCACGGCGAGGTACCCTTTGTATTCCGTGCCGGCGTTGATGCCGGCTTCGAGCCGGGAGGTGCTGACGCTGCCGCTTTTATAGGTGTGCGCTCCGCGGCTGCCGACGGGAAATTTAAACTCAGATTCGGCGCGTTCCATGATGATGTAGTCCTCCTGATGCTCGCGCTGGCCGATCAGGTAGACTTCAGCCCGGAGCGGCGCGTCGTAGTGCGAGGTGCCGACTTTGCGGATCGTCACTTCAGCGGCCACGGTTTCGGTCTGAACCTGAATGCGCCAGCCGTTGCCGGTGTTGCTCCGGTCGATATCCATATCGACATCGATTTCCAGCGGCGGGGGTGAATGCCTGATGATGTACGAACGGTCCTCTTCACACAGTGACTGCAGCGGGACCTGCGCTTCTGTGCCGTCGGTTTTTCGGAGCAGCGCTTTATCGCCGGTCAACAGAATAAATTCCGCCTCGACGGAGTTGCCCCGGGTATCGGTCCAGATCCGCGGCTCTGCAAAAGCGGTTAAGACGCTGAGCAGGGTGAGCGTGGTTGCGATGCTGATTGCTGTTTTCATGTCGGCCTCTCCAGTTGGGATATGGAGTTAAACCCGCCGCGGCCTGAAAGGTTCCTCGGCTTTTACAGATAATGTGAGCTCGGCCGGGGAAGCCCCCGGATTATTAACACTTTGTAATAAATCCGCGGTGGCGGGGCCATCGGCATTTATGGTATCCACGCCCCATGAAAATTCTGATTGTAGAGGATGACCGCAGGATTGCCGCCTTTATCCGTAAAGGGCTGAAAGAGCTGGGCTATACGCTCGAGGTCTGCCACGACGGCAACGAAGGGTTTCAGATGGCGCAGAGCGTTTCCTATGACGTTATCCTGCTCGACATCATGCTGCCCGGCCGCGACGGACTCAGTATTCTGCGCGAACTGCGGGAGGCTAACAATCCCGTCCCCGTCATCCTGCTGACGGCCCGCAGCGGGCTCGACGAACGGGTCGAGGGCCTGAATATGGGGGCCGACGACTATCTCCCGAAACCCTTTTACATGGAGGAGCTGATTGCCCGCATCATGGCCGTCAGCCGGCGCAACGCCGGCGACCCGCTCAACGTGGTACAGCACGGCAACCTCACCCTCAACCTCATCAGCCGGGAGGTCCGCCAGGGCAATGAAACACTCGAGCTGACCAGCCGCGAATTCAGCCTGCTGGAGCTGCTCATTCGCTCGCCCGGCCGCGTCTATTCAAGAACGCAGCTGCTGGAACATGTCTGGGGCTACGACTTCGATCCCCGCACCAATGTGGTGGACGTTTATATCCGGCGCGTCCGCGGAAAAATCGATGCCCCCGATGCCCCGTCCCAGATCGAAACCGTCCGCGGCGTCGGCTATCGTTTCAAGGCGGAGCAATAAGCCGTATGTTTTGTCCGCGCGGCCCTCATCCCTTCTCAGGTTCCCATGAAACTGCTCTTCAAATTTAAAATCGCCCTGCTCTCCTTCACCGTCTCGGGCATTCTGCTGCTGACCTTCGGCATTGCGCTGTTTGCCTTCATCTATTCATCCGGCCTCGAACGCATCGACCGCGAGCTGCGCTCCCTCGCCGAAGTCCCGCTGCGCGGCGGCCACCGCGATATGCACTGGACCAATTTCGGCGACTCGCTTTCGTTCATCTATGCCGACCGCGCGGAACAGATTGCCCTGACGGTACTGCACCGCGACGGGGAAACCCTCTTTCAGAGCACCAACTATCCCGTGCAGCTGAACCGGCTCATACCGGCCGAATGGCCGATGCCGGCCGGTGGCGGGGATGCGCAGGTGGTGGCCCGGCTCGACCGGGACAACGACGGCAAAATCAGCCGCACCGAATTTGACGGCCCGGCAGAGCGCTTTGATTTCCACGACCGCAACCGCGATGGATTTATTGAAGCCGCCGAAATGCAGGGTATGCCCGGGCCCGGGCCCGGCGGCCGCGGGCCGGATCCGCGCCCGAACCAGCCGCCCCGGAATCCGCAGGGCCGCCCAGGCGGACCGGATTTTTCGGCGCCGATTGATTCCGCAGTGCAGACGGTACAGATTGAGCAGCGCTCCTGGCGCACCGCCCGTTTTTCCACCCCCGAGGTGACCGTGCTGATCGCCATGGATATGAACATGTTCAATGCCGAGATCGGGCAGTTCCGCACCGCATTTATGATTGCCGTGCCCTCCGCCCTCATCCTGATGGGCGCCGTCGGCTGGCTGATGGCCGGCCGGGCCATGAAACCGGTCGCCGCCATTGCCGAAACCGCCGAGGGCATCACGGCCCGCGATCTCGACAAACGGATTCCAATGGTTGGAAACGACATTGAACTCGAACGGCTGGTGGATGTTTCGAACAACATGCTCGAGCGGCTTGAAAAGAGTTATCACCAGGCCGTGCGCTTCAGCGCCGATGCCGCCCATGAGCTGCAGACCCCCCTGACCATTCTGCAGGGCGAACTCGACCTCGCCATCCAGTCCTCCGCCGACGGCTCCGAGGAGCAGCAGCGCTACAGCATGCTGCTCGACGAAACCCTCAACCTGAAAGCCATCGTCCAGAAACTGCTGCTGCTGGCCCATGCCGACGAGGGCCGGCTCAATATCAACCCCCAGCCGGTGGACCTGTCGGAACTGATCGCCAACGCCGCCGAAGACATGGCCTTCATGGCCCCGGAGCTGAAGATTTTCACCGCCATCGATGAATCCGTAACCGTTCCCGCCGATCCGGCCCTGCTGAACCAGGTCATACGGAATATGGCCTCAAACGCCGCCAAATATTCGCAGGAACGGGGCTCGGCATTCTTTACACTGACGCACTGCGATAAAGAGACCCGGTTCACGCTCTCCAATACCGCCCCGGCCATCCCCGAGGCGGATTGTGAACGGCTGTTCGACCGCTTCCACCGGGTGGACAAATCCCGCAGCGCCTCCGGCTCCGGCCTGGGCCTCAGCCTCGCCCGGGAAATCGCCCGCGCCCACGGCGGCGACCTGGTCCTGAATCCCTACGACGACGGCATGGTTTCGTTCACGCTGAGCCTGCCCTTAACGTAGACATGATTGCGACAGCAGGCAGCAATCTCTTCCTGCTTCGTTATCACCGCAATGCCCTCCGTGCATAACGGAGCAGGATGCTCCGTCTACATTGACCATCCCACCCCTGTCCTGTACCTTCTCGCCATTATGACTGACAAAGCAACAGCCCGGCAGCGGATCGATGCGCTGCGCACTGACATCGAGCGCCACAACCGCCTCTATTATATCGACGCCGCCCCCGAAATTACCGACCGCGAATACGACCGGCTTCTCCAGACTCTGGAAGAGCTGGAAAAGGAATTTCCGGAGTTCAGCAGTGCCAACTCCCCCACGCGGCGCGTCGGCGGCGCCCCGCTGGCCCGCTTCGACAGCGTGCGGCACGCCGTCCCGATGATGAGCCTTTCGAATACCTACTCCAAAGAGGAGCTGGCCGAGTTCGATGTCCGCATCCGCAAGCTGGTGCCGGAGGAATCCTTCGACTATATTCTCGAACCGAAAATCGACGGCGTGGCCATTTCGCTGCGCTATGAAAACGGCGAGCTGGTCCGCGCCGTCACCCGCGGCGACGGCACCACCGGCGACGACGTCACCGCCAATGTGCGGACCATTAAATCCATTCCGCTGCGGCTGAACGATATGATGCCGCCGGCCGTGCTGGAGGTCCGCGGCGAAATCTATATGGATACCCGGGGCTTCGCCAAACTGAATCAGCAGCGGCAGGACGCCGGCCTTGAACCTTTTGCCAACCCGCGCAACGCCTGTGCCGGTTCGCTTAAACTGCTGGATCCGCGCGAGGTGGCCGGCCGGCCGCTGGATGCCATTTTCTACGCCACCGGCGAACTCGACGGCATTGATTTTGAAACGCACGAACAAATGCTGCTGACCCTGCGGAATTACGGGTTGCGCATTACGCCTCAATTCTGGCTGAAAGATTCCATTGCCGAAATCATCGACCAGCTGGACGCACTCGAAGCCATGCGCCACGAATTTCCGTTCGAGATGGACGGCGGGGTCATCAAGGTGAACCAGCGCCGCCTCTATGACGATCTGGGCTACACGGCAAAAAGCCCGCGCTGGGCGGTGGCCTATAAATATGAACCGGAGCAGGCCGAAACCCTGCTGCACGCCATCTCCATTCAGGTGGGCCGGACCGGCGTACTCACGCCGGTGGCGGAACTTGAACCGGTCCTGCTGGCCGGCACCACCGTCAAGCGCGCCACCCTGCACAACGAAGATGAAATCCGCCGCAAGGATATCCGCATCGGCGATCGCGTGATCATTGAAAAGGCCGGCGAAATTATTCCGGCCGTCGTAAAAGTGGTCACCGAAAAACGCACCGGCGACGAAACTGAATTCTCGATGCCGACGCGCTGCCCGGTCTGCGACAGCGAGGTGGAAAAACGCGAGGGCGAAGTGGCCGTACGCTGCACCAACCTGCAGTGTCCGGCGCAGGTCAAAAACTGGCTGACCCATTTTGCATCGCGCGGTGCCATGGACATTAACGGGCTCGGCGAATCGCTGGTGGAACAGCTGGTCGACAGCGGCCTGGTGAAAAATCCGGCCGAACTCTATTCCCTCCAGAAAATCGAAGTCCTCGGCCTCGAGCGCATGGGCGAAAAGTCGGCCGAAAACCTGATTCAGGGCATCGCCGACAGCAAAAAACGTCCGTTCGAAAAAGTGCTGTTCGGGCTCGGCATCCGCCACGTCGGCAAAGGCGCCGCATCGATTCTGGCCAACGAATTCAAAAACATAGATGCGCTGATGGCGGCCGATGTGGAACGAATGGAAACCATCCACGATATCGGCCCGATTGTCGGGAAGTCCGTGGTGGAATATTTCCAGTCGCCGCAGAGCCGGGCCGTGCTCGATCAGCTCCGTAACGCGGGCGTTAACTTCGAGCAGGCCGACACCGGCGGCAGCAACGAACTCGAAGGGCTCACCTTTGTGCTGACCGGTTCAATGGAAACCATGACGCGCGACGAAGCCGGCGATCGAATTAAAAAACGCGGCGGCAAAGTGAGCGGCAGTGTTTCCAAAAACACGAGCTATCTGGTGGCCGGCGAAAGTGCCGGCTCAAAACTGACCAAAGCCGAAAAGTTAGGTGTAACGATCCTCAGCGAAGAGCAGCTGATTGCCCTGCTCGGATCCGATGAAAAACTCGAAGACAAAAAAGCCGGGCAACTCGGCTTCGGGTTTTAAGAATAAAGCAGGAAAATTGGCAGAGCAGGTTATCGATGCCGGGGCCCCAGATGTAGGTGCGCAGGAGATTGCCGGAGCCGTCGAGATCGGCGGCAACTTGGTGACCGTTGTAAACGAAGTGGATAAGGTTTGTAGTCCCGCCTTCAGGCGGAATCTCAGCACGGGAAACGCCGCGGCCTGATACATCGTAGCCGTATTCCGCGGAACCGCCTAAAGGCGGAACTACGAACCTCTTCAGCCGATAGCGTTCGTCCCATTCGAGGGCAACACCGTTGAGGTTTGTTAAACAGCCTGCCGCATCGTACGCATAGGAAACATCTGCGTTATCTGCGGGCAAAACAAGTACATCGTTGCTGGCAAAGCCCGTGTTGCCGGCGGCGTCGCGGATGGAAGGGGGCGCGGGGGAAACCTTGTTGTTGGATTGATGGGTCGTCATCCAGCTTTTCTTTCTCCCGTGCCGCGGAAGGTCCAACTCCCTTTGCGAATCAATTCTGATTGGAAATACTGCAATCCGAGGACTGACACTTTTGCTTGCTCGGATCCGATGAAAAACTCGAAGACAAAAAAGCCGGGCAACTCGGCTTCGGGTTTTAAGAATAAAGTAGGGAAATTGGCAGAGCAGGTTATCGATGCCGGGGCCCCAGATGTAGGTGCGCAGGAGATTGCCGGAGCCGTCGAGATCGGCGGCAACTTGGTGACCGTTGTA
>JBFJYX010000092.1:0-9201 GCA_041622415.1 Pontiella sp. | reverse complement strand
GGTGAGTTTGGTGTCGGGGGCGAGGGTGCCGGCTTCATAGTGTGCCCAGATTTCTTTGGCGTGTTTGCTTTTGAGCAGTTCCGGAGCAAAGCGGCCGTAGTAGTTGGTCATGTTCTTCACATCGCGGGCCAGCATAGCCCGGGCGTTGTTATTCCCTGCGGCATTGACGGCCTGCGGAAGATCAATAATCACCGGCCCGACTTCGTCCTGGAGCACGTTGAATTCCGACAAGTCGCCGTGCACGATGCCGGCGCACAGCATTTTAACGATTTGTGTCATGACCGTCGCATGGTCCTTGCGGGCCTGCTCGGGCGTCAGGGTGACATCGTTTAACCGCGGGGCCACCCCATGCCCGGCATCGGTGATCAGTTCCATGAGCAAAACGCCGTCGAAGCAGCCGTAGGGCTTGGGAACCCGGACGCCGGCCTGATCCAGAAGAAAAAGTGCATCCGCTTCGGCATGCTGCCAGATTTCCTCCTGTTCCTGTTTCCCGAATTTGGAGCCTTTCGCCATGGCCCGGCCGCGGCGGCTGTTGCGCACGTGGCGGCCTTCCCGGTATTGCACCGCTTTTTTAAAGCTGCGTTTGGAGGCGTCTTTATAGACCTTGGCACAACGGATTTCTGAGCCGCAGCGGACGATAAAGATCGTGGCTTCTTTGCCGCTCATCAGCTGTTGAACGACGTCGTCAACCACTCCGTCTTTCATCAATTCGTTCAGTTGTTTGGGAATTTTCACCGCGGACTTATACCTTGAAGAATTTCAAATGCAACGCGGAACGAAGCCTTTGCCCGAAACAATTGCGCCTTTTCAACGCTACCGGGCGGGAGAACCGCCTGAAATACGATCCGCGGCTCAATAGTACAAAAAAAGTAAAACATGAGTAAAGAAGTCGTGAATATGTAATTCGGCCTGTAGTGTGCCGGTAATTACCGGAGGCAGAGAGATGCATGTAAAAGAAATCAGTTTTACCCGGCTTGTTCTTATACTGGGAGCTTTAACGCTGCAGAGCCAGGCCGCCATTCGTTATGTGAATGGCGCCAATACCACCCCTTCAGCGCCCTATACCAGTTGGGCAACGGCCGCATCCGGTATTCAACCGGCGGTCGATGCGGCCGTCAATGGCGACACGGTGTTGGTCGCAGACGGAACCTATTGGCTTTCCGCGGAAATATCCGTAACAAAAAACATTACGGTGGAAAGCGTCAACGGGGCGGATGTCACGACCATTAACGGTCAGAATAACGTGAGGTGTTTGAATCTGGGCGGCAGCGCCTGCGTCATCCGCGGGTTTACCATACAAAACGGTCAAGCCTCCGGCATTCCTTCCTTTGGCGGCGGCATTTACTGCTCGTCCGCCGTGCCGGTGGTTGAGCAGTGCACGATCCGCGACAATTATGCGGATGAGGGCGGGGGCATGTTCAAAGGCACCGCGAACAACTGTACTTTTCGCGACAACGACGCCTACAACGGGGGCGGCCTGAATTCCGGCGAAGCCAATAACTGCCTGTTCCTGTTTAACCATGCGTCTCATGACGGCGGAGCCATGTATGAGGGTACCGCGGTCAACTGCACGATGGCTGACAATGATGCGACCCATGATGGCGGCGGTATGTTTTACGGAACAGCGAAAAACTGTGTGGCCTGGTATAACGTTGCCGGTGCCAGCGGCTTTAACTTTCGATCGACCGCAGCATCGGATTCGTGCTACTCGCAGGCCTTGCCCGGTTCGGGAAATATTGGAACCAATCCTCAGTTTGTGAACCGGTACGTGGATTACAGGCTGGCCAGTACCTCGCCCTGTCTCAATCTGGGCAATAATGCCGTGGTGGCGGGAAGCACCGATGTGGAAGGCAACCCGCGTATCCGGTACGGTACGGTGGATATGGGGGCCTATGAGTTTTTGACCTCAACCTATTATGTTTCACCGGGCGGCGCAAACAAGGCGCCGTATGCCAGCTGGGCCACGGCGGCCCATTCGGTTCCGTCGGCGGTCGCGCTGGCGCTGGACGGCCATTCGGTCTACGTCGCCAATGGAACCTATCTGCTGTCTTCCGAGATCGCGGTCTCGGCCGATGTTCTGATTGAAAGCGTGAATGGCCCGGACGTCACGATTATTGATGGCGGATACAATTTTCGTTGCTTCAGCCTGGGCAGTACGGCTTCTGTGGTCAGCGGCTTTACCGTTCGAAACGGCTACACCGAGTTCAATGGCGGCGGAATTTTGTGCAGCTCGTCGACGCCGGTCGTGACCAACTGCGTCATCACAGGAAATGACGGATATCTGGGCGGCGGGATGTATGGAGGCACGGCGAACGACTGCATTTTCAGCGGGAATGTTGCATTCAATGGCGGCGGCATGGATGGCGGGACGGCCAACGATTGTGTCATCAGCGGCAATACGGCAACCGTTGGCGGCGGAACGCGGGGCACCGTGGTAAATGACTGTTCCGTCATCGGCAACACGGCCTACAGCTGGGGCGGCGGCATGTATGGAGGAACCGCGAACCACTGCATCATCAGCAACAATACAGCTGAAGTCCGCGGCGGCGGGATGTACAGCAGCACGGCGAATAATTCCCTGATCATTAACAATACAGCCTACAATGATGGTGGCGGCTGCTATGAGGGTTCGGCCAACCAAAGCACCATTCGCGGGAATTCAGCGGATACTAAGGGGGGCGGCACCTATGAGACGACGCTCAACAGCATCGTCTGGTATAATTCCGCGCCCACGGGCAATGACATCTGGATGGATATCCCCGATTTCACCATCGCATCCGTTTCGTATAGCTGCTCACCGGATGTAACGCATAACCAAAGCGGAAATACCACCGATGCGCCCCTGTTTATTGACAACGTGCGGCCCGCCTTTAACTCGCCGTGCATCGACACCGGCGATAACACCGGAGCCGTGGCAACCGATCTCGACGGGAATCCGCGGTTGGTTAATGGAACCGTGGATATGGGCGCCTACGAATACGATGCCGCGTTTTACGATTCCAACTCCGACGGCATTCCCGACGCCTGGGGGATTCAATATTTCGGCAGCGCCACCGGCGGACTGGCCTCGGCCAACGGCGATGCCGATCCGGCTGACAACGGAAGTGAATATATTGCCGGAACCGATCCCACCAATTCGGCATCGTTCTTTTCCATCACCAACACGGCCGCGGTCGCGGAAGGATTTGTGCTGGAGTGGGAGGCCGTCGCTGGTCGCGTCTACAGCGTCAACCGGCGCGATTCGCTGACCAACAGTTTCCAAACATTGGAAACCGCGATCGCCTATCCGCAGGGCAGCTATACCGACACCAATCTTACGGTGGCGGCTCAAAGCTTCTACCAGCTCGGCGTAATGCTCGCCGAGTAGGCAGCGCCTGAGTCGTAACACTGAATCGCCGGGCTATTCCCAGGGCAGCCAGGGGAGGGCCAGGCGGAGGCTGTCGCGCATGCGTTGGGCGGAGTCGGGTTTATAGCCGTAGACGCGCATGCCGAAGATGTGCAGCATAATGCAGGCGGCGCGCTGCTGCGCGAGTTCCGCCTCGCACTCTTTTTCCAGATAGCTGCGGAAGAGGGCCTCGATTTCATCCAGCTTGGCGGACGCCAGTTCGTGCAGCGTATTGCCTTCGGCGGCCAGCTCGAGCTGGGTTTTAATCAGGAAGCAGCTGTTGTAGCCGGCCTGCGTCGATTGCTCGATCATGGATTCCAGCACATTGCAGATGCCATTGAGGATACCGTCGGGTCCTTCGAGCGCGTCTTTGATCCGTTTTTTCGAGTGGTCGGAATAGGCGTCGAGCGCCTCGCGGAACAGGCCCTCTTTATTTTTGAAGGCGAGATAGATCGAGCCCGGCTGCAGGCCGGTCGCCTTGACCACCTGTTGCATGGAGGAGGCGCTGTAGCCGTGCTGCCAAAACAGCCGGATCGCATTTTCCACCACTTCATCCCGGTTAAACTGTGCTTTTGCCATCGTATTTTCCTCAACCTTCTGAATTCCGTCTTTGGGTATCTAGACAGGAATATAGCAGATCAGATTGAATAGTCATTCAAAAAGTTTCGGTGGCGCAAATCCCCGTACAGCAGGGGGATTCGGGATAAACTTGAATGAGTGTTCAAAAATATACTTGAATGCCCATTCAAGAAAATCTATAACCCGTCTCCATTGATACGGAACGGTCCGGAAGGGCCGAAATGAAAACCCCGAAATGGAGAATAAAATGAGCACGTTTAAGATTCATACGGTTGAGTCCGCCCCGGAAGGCAGCAGGCCTCTTCTGGAAGAGTCACTGAAAGAAAACGGCATGATTGCCAATCTGCATGGTGTGATGGCGGAAGCGCCCGGTCTGCTGAAAGGATATCGGAAACTGCATGAGCTGGCTCTTGATTCCTCCTTCAATGCTGCGGAGCTGACCGTGGTCTGGCAGACGTTCAACGTGGAGCACGAATGTCATTACTGCGTGCCGGCGCACACGGCGATTGCCGGCATGATGCAGGTCGACCCAGCCGTTACCGAAGCGCTGCGGAACCGCGCAAAGATGCCGACTGAAAAACTGCAGGTGCTGCATGAAACCGCGTTATCGATGAGTCGGAACCGCGGCCACTTAACCGAAACTGAGGTCGAAAAGTTTTATGCGGCGGGTTACGAAAACCGCCAGCTGCTGGAAATCGTTCTGGTGCTTGCGCAGAAGGTGATGAGCAACTATGTGAATCACCTCGCAGACACGCCGGTCGACACCCCGTTTCAGAAGTTTGCGTGGGAAAAGAAATAACACCGGGAAAGTGAAAACAAAGGAACTGTTATGAAACTGAATTTAAATCATAGAAGCTACTGCACCCCCGTCTCAACGGCCGGCTTCGGCCTGGGCGTGGCCAACAATCAGGCACCTGAAGGTATTCGGGTGGCCATCGGCGGACGCGCGCCCGGCAGGAAAGTGGTACCGGGCCGGAAGGGCCGGCGGTAGCAGGGCCGGATGATCGGTCAGGCAGGAAACCATGCATGGAGGAGCGTTGATTTGAAATTAATGATGCTTAAGACAGGACTGACTATTGCAGCTGCAGCTGCCCTGGGCCTCTTCGCCGCCGGGCTGCTGTGGTCGCTGGTTCCCGTGGGCGGACATACCCTGCCGCACTGGATTGAAGCCCGGGCGGGGATGTCGTTCAGGCTGTCTGCGCTGCTGGCTTCAAGCGTGCTGGCGGTCATGTGTGTCAGCTCCATCGCGTTGTCCTATGTCCGGCAGCTGCTGGAATGCGACGGGGCGACCGGGAACAGGAATTTAACTCAACGCCGGTAACGGCCTGAAATGGAAAACAGGATGAATCGATGCTTTAAGATGAAACGGACTGCGGCCATTCTTGTGACTGCCGTCGCATGTACCCATGCCCCGGCCTCTATTGCCACTCAACCTGAAAAGGATGGAATGATGCCTGTACCGAAAGTGATTGTCTTTGATGTGAATGAAACCCTGCTGAGCCTGGATCCGCTGAAGGTTTCGGTCGGCGAAGCGCTGGGCGGTCGGGAAGACCTGCTGCCGCTGTGGTTTTCCACCATGCTGCATTATTCATTGGTTGAAACCCTGACCGACAACTACCACAGCTTTGGCGAAATCGGAACGGCGGCGCTGATGATGGTGGCCGAAACACAGGGCATTGAGATGACCTATGATGAGGCAAGGGATGCCATTATTCCACCGCTGCGCTCGCTGCCGCCGCATCCGGATGTGTTGGAAGGACTGACCGCGCTGAAGAAGGACGGGCGTTTCAGGCTGGTGACGCTGACCAACTCCAACGATGCAGGCGCCCGGGCCAAGTTGACGAAGGCCGGGCTGATCGATCTGTTTGATGACAGCTACACGGTGGAGTCGCTGCGGAAATACAAACCGCATCCGGATGCGTACCGCAAGGTGCTGACTGCTCTCGACGTGAAGCCCGAAGAGGTGCTGATGGTTGCGGCGCATGCCTGGGATCTGGCGGGTGCCGAAAACGTGGGGCTGCAGACCGCCTTCATCGCCCGGCCCGGAAAAACGCTCTATCCCAACGCCGCGCGGCCGGATTATGTCGTGAATGATTTGTCAGAACTCGCGTCTATCCTCCGGAACGCAACACCGGCAGCCGGCAACCTCAGTGAATAATAACGAGCGCGCCCGATATCCGCTTCCGCAATTTACAGCGCAGCCTGAAAAGAAGGAAATTCCATGATGACACAAAGCAAAGCATTCAATCGCCAGATCGTACTCAACGCCCGCCCGCACGGTGCCCCGAAGTCCAGTGACTTTCGAATGGAGCAGGCCGAGGTTCCAACGCCTGGAAAAGGCGAACTCCTTTTGCGTACCCTCTATCTGTCGCTGGATCCCTACATGCGGGGCCGGATGAGCGAAGGGCCGTCCTATGCGCCGCCGGTTGAGCTGAATGCCGTCATGGTCGGCGGTACTGTTTGCCGTGTTGAGCAGTCGCTGCATCCGGACTATGCCGAGGGCGATCTCGTGCTCGGCTACAGCGGCTGGCAGGACTACGCCGTTTCGGACGGGGCCGGGCTGGTGAAACTCGATCCGGATATGGAGCGTCCGTCGCTGGCGCTGGGCGTGCTGGGCATGCCGGGCTTTACCGCCTATATGGGTTTGCTCGATATCGGCCGGCCGCAGCCCGGCGAAACCGTAGTTGTGGCAGCTGCCACCGGCGCGGTTGGATCGGTCGTCGGGCAGATTGCCAAACTCAAAGGCTGCCGCGTGGTCGGTATTGCCGGCGGGGCGGAAAAATGCCGTGTTGCCGTGGAGGAGCTCGGGTTTGATGCGTGCATCGATCACCGCGCAGATGATTTGAATGAACAACTCGCCGCGGCCTGTCCCGACGGCATCGATGTCTATTTTGAAAACGTCGGCGGCCAGGTGTTCGATGCCGTGCTGCCGCTGCTCAATACAAAGGCGCGCGTACCGCTCTGCGGCCTGATTGCCCACTACAACGACACCGAACTTCCCTCCGGGCCGGACCGGCTTTCGCTGCTGACGAAAACGATCCTGACCAAACGGATCACGATGCGGGGCTTCATCATCTTCGACGACTATGCCCCGCGCTACCCCGAATTCGCGGCCGAGATGGCCGCCTGGGTCAAAGAGGGTAAAGTCCGGGTTCGCGAGGACATCGTCGAAGGACTCGAAAAAGCCCCCGAGGCTTTCATCGGCCTGCTCGAAGGGCGGAACAACGGCAAGCTCGTTATCCGCGTCGGCGAGCGTTCTTAACTTCAGGTGACGGCGGATTGATTATGCGTACAGCGATTAAAGTGGATATTGTCTCCGATGTGGTTTGTCCGTGGTGCGTGATCGGTTTCCAACGTTTGGAAAAAGCGATTGCGGAGCGGGGCATGGAAAAGGAGGTTGAGTTGGAATGGCATCCGTTTGAGCTCAACCCGGATATGCCGGCTGAAGGGGAAAACCTGCTGGATCATATGGCCCGGAAGTATGGATCGACCCCGGAGCAGAGCCGCAGCTTTCGAACGGAACTGGCTGAACGCGGGGCCGAGCTGGGATTTACGTTTAACTTTTCCGACACAATGAAAATTGTGAACACACGGGACGCCCATATCCTGCTGGATTATGCAAAAGGGCAGGGGCGGCAGACCGAACTGCAGCTGCGCCTCTTTCAAGCCTGTTTCACGGAGCTGAAAGATATCTCCGACCGCGCGGTGCTGAAAGGGGAGCTGGAGCAGATGGGCTTCAACGTCAGCGAGGCGATGAACCATTTGTCGGATACCGCCGTTCGGCAGCGGATTCGCGAGCAGGAGGAATTCTGGCTCGGCCTGGGCATCTCCGGTGTGCCGACCATGATCTTCAATCAGTCCGGCATACTTACCGGCGCGCAGCCTGCGGCCGTTTATGGCGATAGGCTCGATGATCTCAGCCGCAAGGTCCGCCGCTAATGGATTCATAACATCCACGTCATCAAGGAATAAAAATTTAATCTGAATGTTTTTGGACGGACCGGGTCGAAAAGGACTTGCGAATAGTACTTGAACGGTCCTTCAAGAGAATCTAAAAGCCCCGGCAACCAAACGACACATGACGGGTTACGCGAAATTTATACGGAGAAAAAAATGAGCATCATGAAATCAGACAAAACCACATCCGAACGGAGAGGCCGCAAACCGGTTTGGGTTTCGCTGGCCGCCCTGGCCGCGATCACGGTTGCGGGCGTTTCTTTCCTGTCCCGGCCGGCGCAGGCCGAAACGGATGAATCGGTTGCTGCTGCACCGCCGGCCCGGACGGTGGAGGTGGATCTGGTGCATAAGACGCTGACGCGCACCTGGCGCGAGTTTTCCGGCCGCATGGCGGCGGTGGACCGGGCGGAGATTCGCCCGCAGGTCAGCGGGGCGATTACGGAAATCCGGTTCACGGACGGACAGCGGGTGGAGAAGGGCGACGTTCTGTTTGTGATCGATCCGCGTCCCTATGCCGCGGCCGTTCAGCAGGCGGAAGCCGAGCTGGCGTCGGCCCGCACCGAGCACACGCTGGCGCAGACCGTACTGGAGCGCGCGGATGTGCTGATTCAGAATGCGGCGATCGCGCAGCGGATTTATGACGAGCGCGCCAATAACGCGCTGCTGACAAAGGCGGCCGTGCTGGCCGCCGAAGCCCGCTTGGAACAGGCGCGCATCAACCTGGACTATGCCTACATCAAGGCCCCGTTTTCCGGCCGCCTCGGCCGCGCCGAGATCACGCTGGGCAACCTGGTCGCCGCCGGGCCGACCGCGCCGCTGCTGACCACCCTGGTTTCCGACGAGGGCATTTATGCTGAATTCGAAGTCGATGAAAAAACCTATATGGACCACATCCATATTGCCGCGGGCATCCGCAGCCGGGAAATCGAGATTCCGGTGGAGATCACCATCGGGGCCGACCGGAACCGCTATGAAGGATTTGTCCACAGCCTGGATAACCAGATCGATGCGTCGACCGGAACCATTCGGGGACGCGCCTTTTTTCCCAACGAAAAGGCTGAGCTGGTGCCGGGCATGTTTGTCCGCGTGAATCTCGGATCCCCGGAAAAGCAGGAGCATATCCTGCTGAATGAACGGGCAATCGGCACCAACCAGAGCCGCAAGTTTGTCTATGTGGTGAATCCGGAAAACGTGGTCGAATACCGCGAGGTGACGCTGGGTGAAAATATTGCCGGCCGCCGCGTGATTGAAAGCGGGCTGGAAGAGGGCGAAATGGTGAT
>JBFJYX010000091.1:0-9335 GCA_041622415.1 Pontiella sp. | reverse complement strand
TGGTGCTCGATGCGCTCGACGAAGCGGGCGTGAGCGACAATACGCTGGTATATTTTAGTTCCGACAACGGGCCCGTTCCGGCGTACGGCGGTTCAAGCGGCGGCCTGCGGGGCAATAAGCGCAGCGAATATGAAGGCGGCATTCGCGTGCCGGGGCTGGCGCGCTGGCCGGGCCGTATTGAGCCGGGGACCGTCAGCGAAATTCCAGTGATTGGAACTGACGTCTTTACCACGGCCCTGGCCGTCAACGACCTGCCGCTGCCGGCGGACCGCACCATTGACGGTGTGAATATGATTCCGGCGCTGCAGGGACAACCGGTGGAACGGAAGATTCCCATGTTCTGGCGCACCCATGTTTCCGGACCGAATGAGCGGGTTGCCCTGCGGATCGGCGACTGGAAATTGATCGGCGATGAAACGCTGACCAAATTCCAGCTGTATGACATTCGGAACGACGGGAAAGAGGAACATGATTTAGCGAAAAAAATGCCGGAGAAAACCGAGGAGATGAAAAAGGCCCTGCTCAGTCTGTGGTCGGACATCGAGGCGGAAGGGCCGCGCGAGTGGTGGGAAAATGAGTGCCAGAAGCCGTCCCGGGGCGGGACGTTGAATTACTAGATTTGGAGAGGATTGGATGATGAAAAAATATATCGGGATAATTTTGAGCAGTGCATGCGTGGTGTCGAATCTGTTTGCGGCACCGGCGGTGGTGACATCGCCGGACGGACAGGTTTCGGCCGCGTTTGAAGTGACGGACGGGGCGCTGCGCTATTCGGTTTCAAGGGATGGGAAATCGCTGGTTGAAACCTCCCCGCTGGAAATTATGGCCGGCGCCCGAATGGCGCTGCTGGATCAATCGGTCCGGGAACATGATTTGAGCTGGAAGCCGGTCTGGGGGCAGTTCAGCACCATCCGCGATCATCATAATGAACTGACGCTTTCGCTGAAGGCAGACGAGGTGCCGGTCCAGTTGCGTTGCCGCGTTTTTGATGACGGTGTCGGTTTTCGTTTTGTGCTGCCGGAGGGATCGAAAGGCCGGAAAGTCGTTTTTTCCAATGGTTGGAAACTGACGGAGGAGCAGGGGTATTATTCCCCGAAGGGCGAGCAGGGCGTTCAAGGGCCTGCGGCGCGGGATGCGCTGGGCCGAATTCAGGTTCCGCTGGTGCTTGAATATGCCGACGGCCATGCCGTTGCGCTGCTCGAATCCGATCTCTATACCGCCGCCGATTTCGGGGCGATGCAGACGCTGTATGATAAAACGACCGAAAGCTTTGTTTCTTCCCGCGGTGCGGCCGCGGTCGGTGCCGGCGCCGTGACGCCCTGGCGCGTTATCCTGATCGGCGATACGCTGGGCGAAATGGCGGTGAGTACCGTCGCCCTGAATCTGGCCGCTCCCTGCAGGCTGGAAGATACCGGCTGGATTAAACCGGGCAAAGGCCTGTGGGACTGGCGCGTTCACGGCTATACGGTCGGTGATTTTGTGTACGGCATCAATACGGCCAGCTGCATGCGCTTTATCGATTTCTGCTCCGAGCAGGGGCTGGAATATTTCACGCTGGACGATCACTGGTTCAAGAGCGCGAAAGACGGAAAGATCGTGGTCTCGCCGGAAGTGGATATTGAAAAGGTGATGGCCTATGCGAAAGAGAAGGGCGTGATGGTTAAGCTCTACTATGACCGCAAAAAGGGCAATTTCGGCGACGACATGCTCTTCAGTCACTATTCGGCCCTGGGCGCCTCAGGCATGAAATACGGGTTTATGGGCAGCAAGACGGATTTTACCCGCAGCGCCATCAATGCCGCGGCGGATCATCACATGGTGATTAATTTTCATGACGGGCCGGTGCCGATGGCCGGCGTTGAGCGGACGATGCCCAACCTGATTACCCGGGAATACTGCCATGCGCAGCAGGACAGCCGCCGCGCCTTTACTCCGGAAACCTTTCTGAAGATGGCGATGGTCAATGCGCTGATCGGCCCGCTGGATATGGCCAACGGCAACTTCGGCATCAAGAGCATCAACGCGGGCGAGCGGCAGAAGGGACCCAAAAAGATCAACTCCTACATCTCCACGGTGGTGAGCGAAGTGGCCCGCTGTGTGGTGATCTATACCGGCCTGGTGACGCTGCCGGACGCGCCGGAAGAATACCTGAAAAAGCCGGACCTTTTTGAATTCCTCAAGCTGATGCCGGTCACGTGGGATGAATCCCGCGTGGTGAATTCGAAGATCAGCACCTATATCACGGTGGCCCGCCGCAGCGGCGATACGTGGTTTGTGGGATCCGTCAATGATCAGAGCGAACGCACGCTGGATGTGCCGCTGGATTTCCTGGATGCGGGAAAAACCTACGAGGCCGTGGTTTATCAGGATGCGGCGGATGCGCACGGTGTAAAGAATCCGGAAGTGTATGCGATTAAAACCCTGAAGGTGAAGGCCGGCGATGTGATTCCCGCCCGAATGGCGGTGGGCGGCGGACATGCCATGATCCTGCGGCCGGTTAAATAAGGAGCGGGGAATGGATTTCCGACAAGCACTGAGTCTGGTGGCGGCCCTGGGCCTGTGCGTTGGCGCGCAGGCGGAAACGGCCCGCCCGAATATTGTTTTTATCCTGGCGGATGACCTCGGGATGCAGGATGTCGGGTTTATGGGCAGCCGTTATTTCGAGACGCCGCATCTCGATGCGCTGGCGGAACAGAGCGTGGTGTTCAACAACGCCTACATGTATCCGACCTGTTCGCCGTCGCGCGCGGCCATCCTGACCGGCAAGCAGTCGTTCCGTACGGGCTGCTACACCGTGCCGGTGCTGGAAAAGGGCAGCAGCAACGATAACATTTTTTCGAAGTGGACGGTGGATGCGGAGCATGCGGTTTATTCGAAACCGCTGAATGAAGCAGGCTACAAGCTGATCCATCTGGGCAAGTGGCATATTGTCGGCCCGAATCCGGAGCAGGAGACGGACGTCCCGTTTGCGAAAAAGCTGGGGCAGCCGCGGAACGGCGACCTGAGCTGGCTCGCCGCGCACCGGACGCCGGAGATTCAGCAGTATTATCCGACCGGCCGCGGGTTCCATGAAAATGTCGGCGGTACGTGGTGGGGCGATCCGGCGCGCGGGTATGAAAAAGGCTACAGCGCACCGGGCGGCGGTTATGTGGCGCCGTTTAAAAACCCGTTTATCGAGGACCGGCCCGACGATGAATGGCTGACGGATCGGCTGACGTCCGATGCGATCGATTTTATGGAGCGGCATAAAGACGGGCCGTTTTTCGTGAACCTGCATTACTATGCGCCGCATCGACCCTCGGTTCCGCGCAGCGAAGAAGCCCTGGCGCACTTTATGGAGAAGCAGGGGGATCCTGCTACCGGGCAGGGGATGGAACCGGGAAAAAAGAAACAGGAGATCGCGGCTTATGCCACCATGGTGCAGTCGCTCGATGCGAACGTCAAACGGATCGTGGACTGGCTCGACCAGGCCGGGCTGCGCGAAAATACCGTCCTGATTTTTACCTCGGACAACGGTTTTAACGGCCTGCAGAGCCGCAACGAACATCTGCGGGGCGCCAAGGGCAATGTGTACGAGGGCGGGCTGCGGGTGCCGGCGCTGGTCAACTGGCCGGGCCGTATCCGGCCGGGGCACAGCGATGAGCCGATTCACGGACTCGACCTGTTCCCGACGTTCCTGGATCTGGCGGGCGTCTCGGATTACCGGGGAACGCTGGACGGCGACAGCCTGGTGCCGCTGCTGACCGGCGAGCCGATGCAGGAGCGCGCCCTGTTCTGGCACCTGGCGAGTGCCTACAAAAATCCGCCCTGTTCCATTATCCGCCGGGGGGACTGGAAGCTGATCCAGTTTCTGAAAGCGGGCAATATCGAGCTCTATAACCTGCGGGACGATTTGAAGGAAGAACATAACCTGGCGGCCGGGCATCCGGAAAAGGCGCAGGCGCTGCTGAAAGAGCTGGTCGATTGGCGCCGGGAAAACAACGTCCCGCTGCCGCCGAGCTCCCAGCTGGAATTTTAAGAAGCGGATGGCGAAGTCATCGGCATACCGGCCGGTCAGCCAAATAAACCCATGCGATGGGCTTTGTGGATGGCTTGGATGTTGATGAATATGCAATGACCGTTAACCCGGAGCGGGTGACGGCGATGGGCCGTTTTATTCGAGACGGTTTTTTAATGTTTACCTGCTGTAAAGCAGTGAGTGAACCGGGAGTGAGATGATGAGAGTAACAATTGATTTGGGATTAATGGCTGTGTGCCTGGTTGCAGGAACTGTTTTCGCCGCCAATCCCATCCTGCGGGAAACTGATCCGGATTTTATTTATGCGTGTGATCCGTCGGCCGAGGTTTTTGACGGGAAGGTGTATCTGTACTGTTCGCACGATCAGCCCGACGCCGTGAATTATGAATCGATGAAGGATTATGTGATCCTGGAGTCGTCGGATCTGAAGACGTGGATCAGTCATGGCGTAAAGCTGGATCCGCAGCTGGATCCGGGGTTTGAGCATTTTACCTCGAACATGAATGCGCCGGATGCGGCCTATAAAGACGGTTGGTATTACTGGTATTTTCCGGGCAATGTAACGCATGTCGGCGTGGCCAAAAGCCGGACGCCGACCGGTCCCTGGGAAGCGGCGGCTTCCGGTTCGATTACGTCCATATTTGATCCGACCGTCTTGGTGGACGACGACGGGCAGGCCTATATCTACGGCAATGACCACTGGGTGGATATCGGCGATGAGGGTTCGCATATTCTGGGAGCCAAGCTGAAGGATAACATGGTTGAACTGGATGGGCCTTTGATGCGGTTGTCCGAAGAAATTGTGAATGAAGCGGTGCATGTATTTAAGCGCGACGGCATCTATTATTTCAGTGCCCGGGTCGGCGGGGTGACGAAATACTGGATGGCTGATTCGCCGCTGCCGCAGTATGCGGAGTTAAAAGGGGTGCTCGCCCCGAATTCGCCGCGCTCGCCCAACCACACCTCGGCCATCGAGTTTAACGGGGAATGGTATCTTTTTTATCATCGCGGTGATGTGAATCACGGCAGCAACTACCGACGCTCGGCCTGCTTCGATAAGATAACCTTTCGCGAGGACGGAACCATTGAGCCGATCGTCTATACCCTGGATGTGGAACCGAGTTCTGCCGAAAGGGCGAAACGCAGAAGGGGTCAGGCTAAAAAGGCTGCTCCCGGTGTTCCGCAGCCTGCGGCTCTGGGCGATGGACGCTTTCGCATGGAGGCGGAATTGTTTACCGAAACATCCGGCGCGGAGGTCGTTGAACTGGTGGACGGGGAAAAGGCGAAAGGAATCGGTGCGCTTGCCGATGGCGATTGGACGAGCTATGCGGCGCTTGATTTCGGGAAAAATCCGTTTGAACTCAGGGTCCGGGTTTCGGCATCCCAGGCGGGCGGCCGCATTGTGCTGCGTGTGGATAATCCGCACGGTGTGGTGGTCGGCACCATTCCGGTTCCCGCCACCGGCGGAGAGTTTGAAACGATTTCGGTCCCGATGAAAAAAATCAGGGGCAGCCAGATTCTTTATTTCGGCTTTGCCGGCGGGGCCGGCGATTGGATGAAAATGAACTGGTTTGAATGGACGACCGGCGAGTAGCTGCAACTGAAAGTTATTATGAATTATTCGAAACCCCTGATTATCGCATGGAGTATTCTGGCGGCCGGATCGCCGGAGGCCGCGCCGCGGCGCTCGAATCCTTTCGTCAGCCATATGTTCACGGCCGATCCATCCGCTCATGTGTGGGAAGATGGCCGGCTCTACGTTTATCCCTCAACGGATACGTCGCCGGCATCGGGCTATGCGAGCATGGACGGGTATCATGTATTTTCGACCGACGATATGATTACCTGGACGGATCACGGGGAAATTCTCCATTCCGATGATGTAGAGTGGGGGCGCTCCGGCGGCGGCTATATGTGGGCGCCGGACTGTGCCTATAAAAACGGGACCTACTATTACTATTTCCCTCATCCGAGTGACGGGGAGGGCAGTCACCGGGATCACTGGAAGATCGGTGTGGCCACGAGCAAAAGCCCGGTCTCCGGGTTTAAGGATCAGGGCTATATCCAGGGGCTGGAACCCTACATCGACCCCTGCGTTTTCATGGATGACGACGGAGAGGCCTATCTTTATTACGGGGGATATGGAAAGCCGTATGTGGCAAAACTCAAAGCGAACATGGTCGAAATTGAAGACCGTTCTGTGCTGATGGAGGGCCTCGACGACTTTCGCGAGGGGGCTTTTGTCTTCAAGCGTGACGGCACGTACACCATGATCTACCCGGATAATTCCAAAGGCGGCCACAAAATGCGCCACGCGGTCAGCAAAAGCCCCATGGGGCCCTGGGAATGCAAAGGGGTTTTCCTGGACAAAACGAATGTGCTGACCACGCATGGATCCTGTGTGGAATACAAAGGGCAATGGTATCTGTTTTATCACAACGGCGATCTGTCCGGCGGGCAGGAGCATAACCGGTCCATCTGTTTTGATCCGATATATTTTAATGACGACGGCACCATTCAGATGGTTGCGCCGTCGCGCGGGGTTGCGCTGCCGACGTTCCATCAGGACATAAACTACAATGGAATGTTTGGAACGCTGGACGTCGGTGAATACACGGCTGCAGCCCTGGCCGAGCACGGCATTGAAAATGATGCGGTCTCATCGCTCGAAGTTCCGGCCGGCTATATCGTGGAGTGTTTTGAGGAAGACCGGGGGAAGGGTAAATCCTGGATCTTTGAAAACAACGTGATCGATCTGGGTGCGCCCGGGTGTGACGATACCATTTCCTCCATCAAAATTTCCCGCGACGATGCTCCCTCCAACCTGGTTCTCAACGGTTCCTTTGAGCAGGGCGTGCAGCAGACGGTTTCCTGGTGGCAGGGCCGAAGGGTTGCCGGGGTGAGCCGTGTGCTTGAGCATCCGGCCGACGGTTACTATGCCCTTCAGTATGAAGGCAGCCGGGGTATGCGGCATCTTACGCAGAAGATTACCCTCAAACCGAATACCTCGTATCGGCTGCGTGCTTCGCTGAAGGTGGACGCCGGTACCAAAGGGGAGGTCTGGCTGGAGGCGCTGGAGCCCTTCGACGCGGCGTGCAGTTTTAAACTGGATGCCGCCGAAAACGCCGGGCAGTGGGTTGAGGTTTCAAAAATATTCAACAGCGGGGAGCATGCCGAAATCGCCCTCCGGCTTACGACGTCAAAGAATTTCAGCGGCACCTGCTTTTGGGATGACCTGGCGCTTGTTGAACAGCGGTAATCAATAATTTTGAATAATGAGAGTTCGTAAGGACGGAACAGGAGGTTCAATGAAAAATAAACGGTATCTATTAGCGGGAATGCTGGCGTTGTCAGCGGGCACGGTACTGGCCGGGGAGCGGGCAACGAACCCGTTCATTAAACACATGTTTACCGCCGATGCGTCGGCGCATGTATGGGAGGATGGTCGCCTGTATGTTTATCCGTCCACCGACATCGAAGGGAAGGGCTACCGGTCGATGGATGGATATCACGTCTTTTCGACGGATGACATGCTCCATTGGACGGATCACGGGGAGATTCTGCATTCGCGCGATGTTGAATGGGGGACACCCAAGGGCGGAAATATGTGGGCGCCGGACTGTGTCTACAAAGACGGAACCTATTATTTTGTTTTCCCGCACCGGGATCCTGACAATGTCTGGGAGCTTGGCGTTGCGACCAGCAAAGACCCGGCCTCCGGCTTTACGCTGCAGGGAAAGATTAAAGGCGGAAGAACCTTCTGCGATCCGTGCGTCTTTATGGATGACGACGGGCAGGCGTATCTGTACGCGGTGGTGAAAGCCAAATGCTATGCCGCGAAACTCAAAGACAACCTGATGGAAATTGACGGGGAGATGGTTCCGCAGGTCGGTGTGGATGAACACCGCGAAGGACCGTTTGTTTTTAAGCGCAACGGAATCTATTACATGATCTACCCGGACCATACGAAACCCCGGAATCAGATGCAGTATTCGATGAGTGACAGCCCGCTGGGGCCGTGGGAACCCAAGGGGGTGTTCCTGGAGGCAACGGACGTGTTAACCATGCACGGGTCAATCGTTGAGTACAAAGGGCAGTGGTATGTGTTTTATCATAACGGCGCCCTTTCCAAGGGTCGGAACACGAACCGGTCCATCTGTTTCGATAAGGTTTTCTTCAATGATGACGGCACCATTCAAATGGTCCAGCAGAGTCCGAGTGTCGTGCCCTGACCGCGGGACCCTCCGGGTAAGGGAGGGACGGCAGGTTTTTCCCAATCGGGGTTTTTGAAATGAATGGATTTTCAACGCAAGGAGATGGACGTGAAGAATAAAGGCTTTTTGACCCTGTTGGCATTGTTGACCCTGCAACCCATGATGGGGTCGGCGGAAACGCTTGATGATTCCCATATGGAGTGGTGGCGCGATGCGCGTTACGGCATGTTCATCCATTGGGGGCTCTATTCTGTAGCCGGCGGCGAATGGGAAGGCAAGGACTACGGTAAAGAGCAGGGCGGTGCCAGTGCCGAATGGCTGATGAACAGTGCGAAGATTCCGGGAAAGGAATATCGCGAGACGCTGGCACCGAAGTTTAATCCCACGGAGTTTGATGCGGCAAAATGGGTTGCGGTGGCCAAAGCGGGCGGCATGAAATATATGGTCATCACCTCCAAGCACCACGAGGGCTTTTGCCTGTTCGACACCGATGCCACCGACTACAACGTGATGGATGCGACGCCCTTCAAGCGCGACATCATCAAGGAACTGTCGGAGGAGTGTGCAAAGCAGGGCATTAAGTTCGGGGTTTATTATTCCCAGTTCAAGGACTGGTATCACCGGTCCGGACAGGGGAACCCGGGAACCATGTCGACCGGGGAGTACCTTGCCCTGGTGGAAAAAAACCTCGATGAGCTGTTGTCGAATTATGGCGAGATGTCGGTGCTGTGGTTTGATACCGGCGGCAATGATCTGATCGAGGCCGATGCGCAGGGTGCCCGGGTGCGCGAACTCCAGCCCAATGCGGTGATCTGCAGCCGTCTGTACAGTCGCAGGGTCCCGGTTGAGAAACAGACGTATGCCGACTTCAATTCGCTGCCTGACCGGATGCTGCCGAAAGAGCGTATGACCGAAGATACGGAAACCTGCATGACGATGCGCCATAACTGGGGCTTTGACCGGACGGACGATGCGTGGAAAAGCCCGAAGGACATTGTTGAATTTTTGGCGCTGTGCGGTGCGCGGGGTGTGAATCTCCTGCTAAACGTGGGCCCGACACCGGAAGGCACATTGCTGCCCGAAGAGACGGAGCGCCTGGCCGC
>JBFJYX010000090.1:0-9355 GCA_041622415.1 Pontiella sp. | reverse complement strand
GCAGTATAGACCGTATAGGCGGTCGGGCATGCCGGCCGTCATACGGAGAAATGCCATGATTGATGTATACCATCACGGACCGATCGAGCTCCTGCCGCCGTTGCCGGTCAGCCGCTCTGAGCTGATCCTTACCGGTGCCCGTTTTGCGCCGCCGGCATCCACCGTCTATGTCGTGCTCGACCATCTGTCCACGGAAACAGAATTTCCGCCCGCCGACCACCCGCTGTTTGCCGGCACCATCCGGCAGGCCGACCTGACCGACGGCCGGGCCGTGCTCGACATCACCGACGCCCTCAACCGGGCCCTGAAGGAACGTCCCAACTTTGATATCTCCTTTCTCACGGAGAAAGCAGGCAACAGCCGGACGCCGGCCTTCAGCTTCCACGCTCTGGAAATCACCCACGAGCATGCCGTACCCTTCGACCACGGGCTCTCCGCCGATGTGGTCCATCACTGAAATACGAGGTAGATTATGGCCGATTCATTAACCCGCGCAGACATTGACTATATCCTGGCTTCACTTCGATACGCCCATTATGCACAGGATCAGATCCACTATCGCACCGAATTCCTGAAGCACCGGCAGGCCGCCTGCCTGGAAGAGGTGGAAGCCAAACTCAAAGCGATGCGCGACGCCCTCGGCGTTCCCGACAAGCCGAAAGAGGAAGAGGAACTATTCTAATTTTTCGGCCCCTTCGGATGTGATAGGTTTCCGTCCTGATGATCAAGAAACCCAAACTCGAAACCGCGCTGTGGATCGTATTCATCACCGTAATCATCCTCTACGGTGCCGGCGCACGCCTGATTTTCGGCGGCGTGCAAAGCTATGCCCATGACGCCCGCGAAACCTACGGCGGGGATCATGTCGGCGCACTGATCGCCCTGGTGGAAGACGAATCCGCCTCTTTCGAAAAACGCAACAGCGCCATCTGGGCGCTCGGGCAGATCGGCAGCGACCGCGCCCTGCCGACCCTCCGGAAACTCGACACCGACGAGGTGCAGCACCCGCCCTACGACTCCACCGCCGGCATCATGCAATACGGCGTCGAAAAAGCCATCAAGCAGATCAACGGCTTCAGCACCACCCGGTGGATGTACCGATTCCTATGACCCTCCTGCTCACCGCACTGGCCCTGACGGCCTTTGCCGCCAACTCCATTCTCTGCCGGCTCGCCCTGGCCGCGGATGCCATTGATCCCGTTTCCTTCACGCTGCTTCGCCTGCTCAGCGGCATGCTCATTCTTCTTCCAATCGCCGGAAAAATCCGCGAACCCGCACCTTCCAGACATTGGAAAAACGCCGCGCTTTCAGGCCTCGCCCTGTTTGCCTATGCCTTCGCCTTTTCGCTCGGCTATGTCTCGCTCGGCTCCGGAACAGGCACCCTCATTCTGGTCGGCGCCGTGCAGCTCGCCATGTTCGGCTGGGCCGTGCTTCAGAAAGATCACATCGCAGCCCTCAAATGGATCGGCACAGCCGTCTCCTTTGCCGGATTGATCTATCTGGTTTCGCCGGGCCTGTCGGCCCCCGACCCCAAAGGCGCTGTTTTAATGATGATCGCCGGGCTGGCCTGGGGCATCTATTCCGTCCGCGGCCGCGGCGCCGCCGCCCCGGTCTTAATGACCGCCCGCAACTTCACCTGCTCCGTTCCGATCATTGGAATCATCGCCGCGCTGGGTTTCCAGACATTGGAAGTTTCGCCGCGCGGCGCGCTGATCGCCATTCTGTCCGGGGCGGTGACCTCGGGGCTGGGCTATGTGGTCTGGTACCGCGCGCTGCGCCATCTGACCACCACCACCGCCTCCGTCGTCCAGCTGACCATTCCGATCCTCGCCGCGCTCGGCGGTATTCTGTTCCTGAACGAAGACCTCACCCTGCGCCTCATCATCTCCAGCGCACTGATTCTCGGCGGCGTACTGGTCGGGCTCAGAAAACCGAAACAATCCGTTCCACCGCCGGCAGCAGCTGCGCCCGGGGATGTGCGCAGTTGATGCGGAACCAGCCCTCGCCGGCGGGGCCGAAAAAGCTGCCGCCGGAAAGCGCCACGTTGGCGTCGTGAATCAGTTTTTTAAACACGGTCTGCCAATCCCCGAAGGCCCGGAAATCGCTCCACACCAGAAAGGTGGCTTCGGGCTGCATGACCGTAATGCCGTCGATCTGATTCAACCGCGCGCAAACCTGTTTCGTATTTTCATGCAGATAGGCCACCAGCTGTTTTTTATATTCCGCGCCGGCCGGAGAGAGCACCGCCGCAAGCGCCACTTTGCCCAGCAGATTAACATCGCCCGCATGTATCCGGTTCTGGGCATGGCGGAATTTTGAGCGCAGCTCAGGATTTTTGATGAACGTGAACGATGACTGAAGTCCGCTGGTATTGAAGGTTTTTCCGATCGAGTGCGCAACCAGGGCAATCTCGTCGGCCGCCGGAATATTCAACACCGATTGGTGCGTCGCCGGCGCATAGACAATATCGCTGTGGATTTCATCGCTCAGCAGGATCACCCCATGCTGCACACAAAGTGCAACGACTTTTTCCAGGGTCTGGAAACTCCAGGCCCGCCCGCCGGGATTCTGCGGATTGCACATCAGCATCAGTTTCACCCCGGGCTGCGCCAGCGCTTTTTCCAATGCTTGGAAATCGATCTCAAACTTTCCGTTTTCCACCGCCAGCGGAACATCCGCGACGCGGCGCTTGTTGATTTTTGTGCAGCTGAAAAAGGGCCCGTAAACGGGGGAGAGCACCGCCACGGAATCGCCCTCTTCGGTAAAGCACTGAATGGCCAGCGAAATGGTGGTGACCACCGAGGGCGAAAGCGAGATCCATGCTGGATCAACCTCGGCCCGGTGTTCATTTTTCATCCACCACTGAATGCCCTCGAAAACTTTACCGTACTGCTCGGTGTAGCCGAACATCGGATGCCCGATACGCTCGCGCAGCTGCTCCGTCAGAAATGCAGGCCCCGGCAGATCCATATCCGCCACCCAGAACGGCTCCACATCGGCCTTGCCGAAAAAGCGTTCCCGGGCATCGTACTTTTCCGCATGGGTGCCGAGGCGCGAGACCGGCGTGTCGAAGTCGTAGACTATTTTTTCTTCCATACTGTCACTTCGGATAAGGTGTGCTGATGTTTGTGCCGGGTTTCGCGAATGACAAACGGAACCTTCACCGGTTCACCGACGGGTTCAAACGCATCGTCGAGCAGCGCATGCAGCCCGTCGAGCGTCGTCACCGGCTCCCCGTCTTTTTTAAACCCGCCGAGCCATTTTTCTTTGGGCGTAAATTCCTCCAGCCAGGTGTAGGGCGAAGCAATCAGCAGAATACCGCCGCGGTTCATGCGGTTCGGAATCTCGTTCAGGAAACGTGCCGGATCATTGAGCCGGTCGATCAGATTGGCCGCCAGCACCAGGTCATAGCCGGTGAAGATCGGCTTCATGTTGGTGGCATCCTGCTGCATGAAGTTGAGGTTGGCATAGTCGCCGGTCAGCCCCAGCTCTTCGAGGGTGCGTTCCCGGAACGTCACCAGTTCGCCCTCCTCCGGTCGCTCGTAACGGATACGCCCCTGCTTCTGCATCCGCGCACCGACCTTCACAAACCGGGCGGAAAAATCGAGCGCGTCAACCGCATCAAACGTACCGGCCAGTTCAAAAGCGGCGCGACCGACCGAACAGCCGATATCCAGCGCCTTGCCGGTTGCGCCGGCGGCATTCAGGGCTATCTGCGCCAGGGCCTTCGGGAAATTGGGCACCCCGAAGCATTCATCGCCGAAATGAAACTCACAGTACTGGGCCACCAGGTCATCGGTCTCGTACACGTCGAACTCTTTCTTTACGGGTTTATCCGAAACCACGTAGCGGAATCCGGAGTGCTGATAAAAATGGCGGCGAAAGGCATAGCGGCTGTGCAGCGCAATTTCGTTGCCGGTGGAAATCCACGATCCGCCCTTGATGAGGTTGTGCCGGTTGTCATAGGTCGGCACGGTAAAATCATCATAAAGCGGATGAACCTCAAAACCGTCAAAGGCATAGGTCGGCGTTTCGTTCCACTGCCAGACATTCCCGACCACGTCGAAAAAATCGCCGTGCGCGAACGTATTCACCGGCACCGACGATGCGCCGTGCTCAAGATTCCAGTTGGCGGCAATGGCTGATTCATGATGCTCGCGGTCCACGCCGGCCACCTGCAGGAGCCGGCGGTATTCCGCCTCGTCCGGCATGCGGACATGGAACCCGGCCTGCTCACTTTTCCAGTTGCAGAAGGCCTTGGCCTCGAGATAGCACACTTCCACCGGCCAGTTCATCGGCAGCGGAATTTCCTCGGTCATCAAACGCAGGCGGTATGCGCCGGGTTCCCCGCGCCAGAATTCCGGCATACGTGCCTGATGGTAATTCCGCCAGGCCAGCCCCTCGGCATTCCACCACGCATCGTTCCCGTATCCGCCGGCCTCGACAAACGCCAGGTATTCTTCGTTCGACACCAGATAACGCGACGCGCGGAACGGCGGCACCTCGGCCTCGGCGCGGCCGTATTCATTATCCCAGCCGTACAGCGGATGATTCCGCTTTTTGCCCAGGCGCACCGCGCCGCCTTCCACCGGCAGCAGTTCATTTTCCGGCCCCGGGCCGGCCTGTGTGCAGGCCGGAAACAGCGGGTGCGGGCGCACCTTTTCGAGGTCCAGCTGACGGATCAGCACCGAGCTGGTTTCAAGATGAATCCGTTCGTGCTCAATCCCCATCATGACCGGCCAGAGCGGACTGTCCCATCCGATCGGCAGCGTAAAATCGACCCGGTCGATGAGGTCGCAGACCGCATCTTTGACCCGGTTGCGGTAATCGCGCACCGCATCCACCGCCGGCCAGTCATAGTGCGCGGTATCGAGATCGTCCCAGCTCATTTCATCCACGCCGATCGCAAACAGCGATTCAAATGCCGGGTCAATGCGCCGGTCGATCAGCTTGGCGAGGATCAGCTTATTGATGAAAAACGTCGCGGTATGGCCGAAGTAAAATATCAGCGGATGGCGCAGCGGCTGGGGACGTTCATAAAAAACGTCATCCGAAACCAGGGTTTCGAACAGTTTTTCGTAGAGGGTCCAGGTCTTGATGAAATAATCCCGGATCTCCGCCCGCTTGGCTTCCACCTTGCCGTTTGCCAGATCGATATTTTGAGTCATCAGCTCCATCCCGCCTCCATTGCCCGTAAAAATCTTATTCAAATTAACGGAAAGAAATCTGGACATACAGCATTTAGTTACTAGGATCGCGTCTCGTTAAGCGAGACGATGCCACCCGCCTCATAAACATGTGTGGTTAAATGCATAACAGAAAGGACAGCACTATGGCAGCTTCATTGTATGAGCGGCTCGGCGGTTCCGAAGGCATTACGAAAATCGCCAGCGATGCGTTGGACCATCATTTGGCCAACCCCCGGATTAAAGCCCGGTATGAACACCTCGAGAATCTTGAAGCGGTACGTCAGGGCGCAGCGAACTTTTTCATCGAAGCCACCGGCGGTCCGGCGGTCTATGAAGGGAAAAACATGCTCGAAACGCATAAGGGCATGAATATCGACGAAGCGGAGTTCATTGCCGTTGTCGATGACATCTTCGATTCCATGGTCGCCAACGGCGTGGAACAGCCTGAACAGGCGGATGTGCTTTTTGCCCTCTACTCTATGCGCCGCGAAATCATCGGCGTCTGATTTCCCCTGAAACAACCCCAACCGGCGTCCCGTCTTCCCCCCAGGAGGCGGGGCGCTTTTTTGGCGTTCCCGCGCACCGCAAAATGGTGCAATTAATTGATTGCCGACGGCAATCTTCCGGGCCTACGGTGCAGGCGTTGTCGGAGCTGCGTGGGTTATGATCGAAAAAGAAGAAGATATCCAGACATTGGAAACCTGTGATTCCGAGGTCAACGGTTGCGCCGCTTTTCAGAAGCTGAAGGAGTGGCAGATCGATCAGTACCGCATGGCGGTCGACCAGAACATGTGGTACATGGGCGAACGCCTCGGCCGGCCGGTCGACTGGGAAGAGGCCGAAGAGGATTTCCTGCACAACGGATATTACGGCTGTGCCCCCCGGTGGCGGAGGCAGTACTGCCGCAGCAAATGCACCCACTTCAACACCTGCGCGCTCGGCCGGCAGTTTACCCGCAAATAATCAGTCCAGCTCAATCACATCATCGAGCATCTTTTCGCCGTCGAAAACATAGCGTCCCGAAAACCGGCGGCCGGACAGCATATACGGGAACCAGGTGTGGTCATCCTCCCACATATGTTCAAACGGCAGGTTGTCGATTTCGCACCAGATCGGGGCCGCCTCTTCGGTTTCCGTCGGCTCGCCCTCAAATGCGGTGGCCGTGAAAACATAACCGTGAATGGAGTTATCGTCCGTAAACTGGAAAAACAGTTCGCCGGCATATTCCACCCCGGAGACCTTGATGCAGAGCTCTTCCTCGGTTTCGCGGATCGCGCAGGCTTCCGGCGTTTCGCCGGGCTCGATCTTACCGCCGGGCCCGCTGATTTTGCCCTGGCCGAAACCGGTCTTTTTATGGATCAGCAGAATCCGGCCGTCCCGGATAACAAACAGCAGGGTCGCCCGGATCCTCGGATCCCAGTTGGCCCAATCCACATCTTCAACCTTCTGAAACATAAATCATCTCCTGAAAAAAACTGCCGCGCAGTGTGAACGGCGCGGCAGGGCGGCACAAGGTTCCAATGCCTGGAATTATTCCCCTTTGTGCTCGTACAGGTGAACGTCGCGCTGCGGGAACGGAATGGTGATGCCGCGCTCGTCGAACTTTTTCTTGATCCCTTCCGTCACGCTGTAATAAACGGCCCAGTAGTCGCCCGCCTTACACCAGGGGCGAACCGAAAAGTTGACCGAGCTGTCGGCCATGGCATTCACCAGGATACTGGGTTTCGGATGCTCCAGGATTTTATCCGTTGCGGCGAACACCTCTTCGATGGCCGCGCGGGCTTTATCGATGTCATCCCCATAGCTGATGCCGGCCACGAGGTCCACGCGGCGGGTGTCGTTGTAGGTATAGTTGATGATGTTGGCGGAGAGGACATTGGCGTTCGCCACCACCACGTGTTTGTTGTCGAGCGTATCGAGCTCGGTCGTCAGAATCCCGATCTGCTGCACGGTGCCTGTGACGCCGTTGATTTCAACATAGTCCTTGAGCTTGATCGGTTTGAAAATGATCATCAGCACGCCGGCCGCAAAGTTGGAGAGCGAGCCCTGCAGCGCCAGCCCGATCGCGAGTCCGGCGGCCCCCAGCAGGGCAATCAGCGAAGCCGTCTTCACCTGCAGGGCCTCGAGGGCGGCGATAATGACCGCAATCTTCATGCCGATGTGCGCCAGGCTTGAAACAAAGCCCACCAGGGTATCGTCCACCTTTTGGTGTTCCATGCCTTTCTCGAGCAGCTTCTGCAGCATCCGCACAACCCAGAAGCCGACGACGAGAATCACCACCGCCCCGAGCACGCGGAACCCGTAGTCGATCCCCATGGTCTTCACCGTTTCAATAAACCCCGCGTCTTCATAAACGGTCTCGGCCGCCATCACTGTATTGGTATCCATTTCATTTCCTCATTTCCGGGTTGATAAAAGTAAAGCGGTCAACCTATTCACACGGAAATGCATTAGCAAGTTCTTTGCTTTCGCCGGGACACAGGAAAGCCGCCCCGGGTTCCGGGACGGCTGGGTAAAACCGCATTCCAAAGGTTGGAAAAATCAGCCTTCTTTGTGCTCGTAGATGTGCACGTCGCGCTGCGGATAAGGAATCGAAATACCCGCTTCGTCGAACTTTTTCTTGATCGTTTCTGTCAGGTCAAAATGCAGGCCCCAGTAATCCGCCGCATTAACCCACGGACGCACGACAAAGTTCACGCTGCTGTCGGCCAGTTCCGTTACCGCAATCGTCGGGGCCGGTTCCTTTAGCACGCGCGGATCCGCCGCAATAATGTCGTTCAGCACCTGCCGCGCCTTGTCGATATCATCGTCGTAGCCGATACCGGCGACCAGATCGAGACGCCGCGTTCCGAACTCATTGATATTGGTGATGGTGCCCCCGGTAACCTGAGAGTTCGGGACAATGATCTTCTTGTTGTCCGGCGATTTCATGATGGTCGTGAAAATGCCGATTTCCAGCACCGAGCCGACCGAGCCGCCTGCATCAACGACATCGCCCACCTTGAACGGCTTGAAGATAATCATCAGCACACCGGCCGCAAAGTTGGCCAGCGAGCCCTGAAGCGCTAAACCGATCGCCAAACCGGCGGCACCGATAATCGCGATAAAGGACGCAGTTTTCACGTTGAGTTTTTCCAGCGCGGCAATGATTACGAAGGCTTTCAGTGCAACATGCAGCAGGCTGGCCAGGAACGAGGTCAGCGTCGGGTCGACCTCTCTCTTCTGCATCAGCTTGACGACGCCGCCTTTAATCATCTTGGCAATCCACATACCGATGATGAGGACGAGCAGGAAGGTGATGATTTTCACGCCCCATTCCAGACCGATGGTCTGCACCTGCTCCATCATAGAACTCGTATCACTTTCCACTGCTGCTACCACATTGGTATCCATAGCAATATCTCCCGTTAATTTAATGACTGCGCCTGCCGCATCCATTTATGAGGGGGATTATAGAAACATGAGGAAAGTGCGCAAGAATATAAGTTTTACAACATCCGGATCAATTCTCACTCCCCCGCGCTTAGACCTTTTCGCGACCTTTGAATTCTGTAATGTTCTGTTTTTCAATGGAGGAAATACGCATGCGACGCTTGAAACCGATCATCACCATCTCGTGCCTCACCCTGGTTTTCACCCTGTCTGCTCTGTCCGTTCAGGCCAAAAGCACACTCTGGAAAGTCAGTTCCGAAAAGGGCGCGATGTACATTCAGGGCTCGGCCCACATCCTCAAAGCCGAAAACTATCCGCTCGCGCCGGAAATTGAGCAGGCCTACTCCAGCGCCGCCACCCTCGTTCTCGAAGTGGATATGGGCGAGATGATGTCGCCCCGGACCCAGCAGCTGATTCTGAGCAAAGCCATGCTGAAACAGCCCGACTCCCTGCAGACCATGCTCTCGCCCGAAGTCTACACCCAACTCGAAACTGTCGCCGCGGAATCCGGAATCCCCCTCGCCGCCCTGCAGCAGTTCAAACCCTGGTTTGCCACCATGACGCTCACCATCGTGAAAATGAAAAAAATGGGCCTCGATGAAAACCTCGGGCTGGACCGCCATTTCTACACCCGCGCGCAGCAGGACGGTAAAAAAGTCATCGGCCTGGAATCCATCGATTTCCAGATTGCCCTGTTCAACAGCCTCGCCGAAGAAAACCCCGATGATTTTGTT
>JBFJYX010000089.1:0-9419 GCA_041622415.1 Pontiella sp. | reverse complement strand
GAGATCGACGATCAGGGCGGAGGTCAGTTTTTCGCCGTCGACACTGACTTCGAACACGCCGTGATCCGGGCCTTTGCTGAAGGACCCGCCAATGCTCACCAGCCTGGATTCCCCGTCCCAATCGATGGTTGCATCTTTCAGTTCAGGTGTTTTCAGCATGTCGGCGTCTGAGGTTAAAATGGCCTGAAACTGGACATATCGTTTATAGCCGGCCGAGATCAACGTGGAGGGAGTAATGACGTCCCAGCTGTCGGCATCGGATAAGTCGGACTTATTTCCGGTGCGTACCTTGAAATAAAGGGCGGTGCCGTACGGGAGGTCCTGGGTCCAGGAAAGCTGTTCATATACGGGGGCATCCAGCGTGGTATCCACAATGCGCGAGGTAAAGGTGCCGGTCGGGGCATAACAGGTCTGGATCGACTCCAGGCCGATTCCGAACAACGAGGGCTGAATCGATAAGCCGGAGGTGTCGGAAAGCGTGTCCCAATTGTCGGGTTCTGCAGCCAGTGTTGCGGCGGAATACGACGCGCCCCCGGTAATAAAGGCAATGCGTGCTGTCGCATATGCACTGTTGGTGGGGACGTTCTGATCGACCCAGATCGCCGGGGAATCCTGCAGGGGATTATCGGCGACCGTGTAGGAAACGAGATAATTGTTGGTTGAACTGATGGCGATATCCGCCCAGCTGCTGGTCACGGAATGGCCGGCGGGGATGGTGAGTGCCGATGAGGCATTGCCATAGGAGTCGATGAGGTTCAGCTGCACAGGAGTGGATGCATACCCCATGTTAATCGACTCATCATCGGCACTTGCGCCGAAGTATACGTTGCCAATCCTCAGCGCCTGCGCCGTTGAGGCCCGGAAGACCAGCCGGCTTCTCGGATTGCCGGATTGGATGAATCCGCCGTTTGCGATGGAATCGCCTTTTTGCAAAAGCCGGATGGCAGTGCCTTTCAGCGCGACGCCCGGGGAGCTGTACGTGGATGAGGCGGTTTGATTCTCAACATCCCATACGGAGTTCATTCCCGCGAGTCGAACCACAATATCTTTGGGCGTGGTCTCTTCGTTAAATTCAATTTCAACATCCTTGACCGAGGCGGGATTTTCAAAGTTGGTTTCGGTCCACTTGTCGTTGTGCACGACCGCAGTAAAACTGTCGCCCACCTCGGTTGCGGGAAACTGGAGCTGATAGTTGCCTTTGGCCTGCCGATCCAGCAGGACCTGCGTCGATGCGCCGGACTCATCCTTGGTGGTCAGCGTTTCCCCTTCGCGAGGCGTGGCGGCCGGCGAGGCCATCAGCTGATCGATGCCGATTTTGTAGCCGCCGCCCTGTCCCGCTTCAACCGTTTCAAAGGTGATTTCATGATCGCCGTTATCCAGAAACGCATAGCCGAGGAAGACGTTTTTATCGAACGTGTGAATGCTGTCGTAGCCGTTATATTGGCCGTTGCGGGGGTTCAGTTCCCAGCTGAGCAGGTTTTGGAAAATAACTTTAGAGGTTGCATCCTGATGGCCTCCGTTTTTAACGACATATTCCAGCTGGTCAAAGCGGGCGGCACTGTCGAGCGAGTTGTCGCGCGGGCTGAATGAGGTTCGAATCAGTTCGTTGGGCGTCCCCGTTTTGACGTGATAGATGACCGTTTCATTCCAGATAATATATTTGTTCTCGCGCTGAAGCATGCCGTCGCCGTCGGTATCATAGGCAATAGGAAAGCTGATGGCGGTGTAGGGGGGCGTGGCGGGGTAATACTGGACTAAAGACATCGAGGAAAGGCGGATGTCTTTTTTCAGCATTTCGATGGCCAGCTGCACATCAGCGTCCAATTCACTCTGCACATCCGCCTGATAGGTGTTTTTCAGCGAAAAAATGTAACCGGACAAGCCCACGGCGACCGTCATCAGCAGAATGGAAGAAGCCACCACCACTTCGGTGAGGGAGTATCCTGATTTTTTTGGATGGTTTTGTTTTTTTATCATGATGATCGTTCGAGGGGGCGTGCGATGTAGGTTCGAAGCACCTCTTTCTCCGTGCCGAACTCCAGACTGATGCGATTTATGATCTGCACCGTAATGACGATTTCCGTGAGGTTTTCGTCGACCTGGATGACCTCGGTGGTTCTTCTGAATTTACCCACATCGCTGACCTCTCCGTTATAGGCAACCTGAATATCTTTTTCGGCATTGTTGTAAATCTGGTCATATCCAACGCTGCTGATGGTGTTTCGAATCTGTTCAACCTGGTTTTTTGCGATATTCACCGCGGTATAGTGGGCCCGGGCTTTGTCCACAATTTTACGATGTGCCACAATGGTCCTGCAGGATCCGGCAATAAAAACGGCCAGCAGTGACAGGGCCACTACGGTTTCGATCAGTGAAGTGCCGCTGCGACTCCTGTTGGAAGGTGTATTCTGATGGTCATTTTTATTCATTTGCATGGCGTATGCTCCTATGGAGTCCATTTTAAAAAAGCATTGTATGTGCCATATAAAATGATCTCTGCGGCCGGCGTTGTATCCTCCGAATTTGGAAGGGGATATGCAGTATTTGAATTTATGGACGCATCATTCTTTGTGAGAGAGCTCTCAAAAATGACATTCGTTTCCGTAAATTAATAAGAGCTGGCGAATAAAATGCCGGATCAGCCCTGTCCATGCGTCCGCTTGGACGCCGGTTCGGGGAGCATTACGATGCGGCCGACCGCCGGGTTGCGCGTTGAACGCGGAGCGGATCAGTATAATTCGTATTTGCAGAGGACGCCGTCGAGGCCGCCGGCGCGGAGCTCGTGGCGCGACTCGGGTTTGAGGCCGAGTTTTTTGACCAGCGTTTTATCGCCGTAGTAGATGAATGCGGTGCTGCCGGTGCATTTCTGTTTCAGGAAATCGCCGAAATTTTTCAGCAGTCCGGTCACCTCTTCGGTATTGCCCAGGCGGATGCCGTAGGGCGGGTTGGTGACGATGACGGTGTTTTCAAAGCCTTCCAATGATTGGAAGTCGGCGCGGCGCACTTTGATGGTTCCAATCTCCGGAAGTTCCGCGCGGTTGGCGCGTACGGCTTTGACGGCATCGGCATTCAGGTCGGACCCCTTGATGAGGTCTTCGGGAATATCGCGGGTTTCGGAGTTCGCCCGGGTTTTAATCTGATTCCACTGGGTGGCATCGAAGTCGGGCAGGCGGAGGAATCCGAATTTTTTACGAAGGTAGGCCGCCGGGACGTTGCCGGCGCGCATGAAGGCTTCGCAGAGAATGGTGCCGGATCCGCAGAAGGGGTCGTAGAGCGGGCGCTCGCCGTTCCAGTCGGCCAGCTGCAGGATGGTCGCCGCCAGCGTTTCCTGCATCGGCGCTTCCACCGATTCGCTGCGGTAGCCGCGTTTGTGGAGCGAGCCGCCGCCGAGGTCGACGCTGATGCGCGCCTTGTTTTCGTGGATATAGAGATTGAGCAGCAGATCCGGGAAACGGGTGTCGATATTGGGCCGCTGGGCGGTTTTTTCGCGGAACTGGTCGACGATGGCGTCTTTCAGGATCTGGCCGGCATACTGGGAGTTGCGGATATTGCTCTTGGCGACATTCGAGGTGATGGCCAGGGTTTTGTGCAGGGTCAGGAAATCGGACCAGTCGATATTCTGCGCGGTTTTGTATAGGTATTTTTCGGAATGGCAGTCGAAAGCGATGAGCGGGGCCAGAATCCGCGAAAAGATGCGCGTTTTGTAGACGATGTTATAGATGGTCGTGGAGTCGGCGCAGAAGTAAAAGCCGAGATAGCCTTTCCGAATCTTGGAAGCGCCGAGGGCTTTGAGCTCCGCTTCGCCGCAGGATTCGGAGCCGCCTGCCAATTGACCGAAATATTGCTGCGTCTTCTGGTAGAGGTAATCGCTCATTTCTGAATCTGGCGATTCCGGTCATCGACAAAGACCACGATCGGCTCAAGGGTTTTGGCTTCTTCGTTTTCGTAGTTGCCGTAGGAAATGATGATCACTTTGTCGCCTTTCGCGGCCAGACGGGCGGCGGGGCCGTTGAGTTCGATGACCCCGGATCCGCGCTCGCCGACGATGGTGTAAGTGACAAACCGCTCGCCGTTGTTCAGGTTGACGATCTGGACCTGCTCGCCCGGCAGCATGTCGGCGGCATCCATCAGATCGCGGTCGATGGTGATGCTGCCTTCGTAATACAGCTCCAGCCCGGTAATGGTGGCCGTGTGTATCTTGGATTTTTTCATGATTCGCTGCATGGCGTGTCCTCGTTTCAAAGGCGCGCATAATGTTCTCGCACACCGCCGGCGTCAACATCTGTTTTGAGCCGATTTTTCAACAAATGTTGAGTGCGACAGGCGTAAAATGGGGGTTTTAGGAGGGGGCGGGATAAAAAGCGTACTTTTTTATCGATTTCTCTGCTCGAGTGGCGAGAATGGAGTCTATTTTAAGTGACCGAGAATTAGTATCTATGAGTGATAAACTACCTTATTCAGAAAAAAAGCTGAAGGATTGGGCCGGCTGGCGCGCATTTCGCGACGGCAAAGCCCTGTTTGAACGCGGTGTGGTTGAAAAGGTTACTTATGAACATCCCTTTATCACGGGCCAGTTGAATCTCGGCCCGCGCGGCATGCGCAGTAAATTTGAGATCCTCAAGAACGGGCTGGTGGAAAACCACTGTCCGTGCCGGGATAATCAGGAGCGCGGCCTGATCTGTTCCCACCTGGTGGCCATGGGGCTTGAGGTGCTCAAGCAGCATTCCGAAGCCAACCGCAGCGAAAAGGCGGCGGCTGAAAAGGAGCGCATCGACCGGATTGTCAAAGCCGCAGAGGGCGCCCGCATCAAACGGGTGCGCGTGGATGAACCCGGCGCTGTGCCGGCCACGCTCTATATTGAACTGGCCAAAGACTGGCAGGAGCAGCTCAAGGGCGAAAAAACCACGGTCCACGTTTCGGTTGAGTATGAAAAGAAACGCGTCCCGGCCATGGATGTGCCGGGCGATATCGCTTTTGCCTTTCCCCGGCACGATGAAAACCTGCTGTATGTGCTCGAGGATATCTGCGGCGGCGCCATCAAAAACGAGGTGGTGCTCTCGGTCTACGACCTGATTAATATCCTGCGTCTGCAGCATGGCCGGACCCTGCAGCTTAAAGGGCGGAAAAAAGGCTTCCCGGTCCATGACGGTATGCTGGAATCGGTTCTGGAAATGGATATGGACCGTGAAAACGGTGAGCTGATCCTGAATATGTCCACGGAACTGCCCGGCGGCGAGCGGGATATGTTCCCGGAGTATATCATCGGGCAGAATACCGGCTGGATTTTTGCGGCGGGTCAGTTTTATCCGCTGAGCAGTATCCTGCCGAAATCGCTGCAGGAAGTGTATGGCGGGGAACTGCTGATTCCGCGGGAAGGGGTGCCCGCGTTCCTGATGTCGGAACTGCCGCAGGTGGAAAAAGTCTGCGCCGTCCGGACCGAAATTACGCCGGACCTGTTCTTTATGAAACCGGCCAAGCCCACGTTCCGGCTGGTGGTGAAGGGTTCGCCGGCCTCTTTGGCGGCCACGCTCTATGCCCGCTATAATGAAGAGGTGGAACTGGTGGCCGGCCGTGCGGATATGAAAGGCAATTTCGCCATTCCGGATCCGCGCGACCTGCTGAAATACCGGATCCGCAATATGGCCGCCGAAAAGAAGGCCGTTGAAAAACTGCAGCGGGTCGGCTTCGAAGGCCGGGCCGGGGATACGCTGAAGAATATTGTCGGTCCGCGCGAAGTACTGAATTTCCTGGGCACCGGCGTACCGCAGGTGCGGCGCTTCGGCTGGCAGGTTGAGCTCGAAGGCCGTGTCAAACCCTTTGCGGAGAGCGCGGACTATGTCACGCCCATCGTGCACGTCGATGAGGCGGACGATGGATCCTATTTTGATGTCAGCTACGAATACGATGTCGGCACCGGCAGTATTTCCGAGCGTGATATCCAGCGCGCATTGATGAAAGGCGACTCGTTCATCGAGCGCAACGGCCGGACGATTCTGCTCGACGGCGATGCGATTATGCAGGCGCGCGAGGTGTTCGAAGACTGTGCGGTCGGCAAGGGCAAAGAGCCCGGCTCGTTCCGCATGAGCGGCATCTACGGCAGCTATGTGGAGGCCTCGCTCAACGCGCTCGACGGCATTGATATCGAAGCGACCCCGTCGTGGATGGATAAGGCGAAACAGCAGAACGAGCAGGAAACGGTCGAGGATGTGGAGCTGCATCCGAAGCTGAAGGCGACGCTGCGGTCTTATCAGAAAGAGGGCGTCAACTGGCTGCGTTTTCTGGAGCGGCGCGGGTTCTGCGGTATTCTGGCCGACGAGATGGGGCTGGGTAAAACGCTGCAGACCCTGGCCTGGATTCAGCTGGGCCGTTCCGATCAGTCGCACGAGAGCAAACCGGCCCTGATTATCTGTCCGACCAGCCTGGTGGAAAACTGGAAAGAGGAAGCGGCGAAATTTACACCGAACCTCAAGTCGCTGATCCTGCACGGCACCGACCGTCATCGCAAATGGAAGAATATCCCGAAATCAGATCTGGTTATTACCTCCTACGCCCTGATGCGCCGTGATATTGAGAAACATCTGGAGCACACCTATTCCATCGCGATTCTCGACGAGGCCCAGCACATTAAAAACCGGGCCACGCAGAATGCACTGGCGGCGAAAAAGATCAAGGCCGACCACAAGCTCGTGCTGACCGGTACGCCGATCGAAAACGGGGTAACCGACCTGTGGTCCATTATGGATTACCTGATGCCGGGGTATCTCGGAGACCACAAGGATTTCCGCGAACACTATGAACTTCCGATCCTGAACGGCGGGGCCAACGGCGATTTCGCGCAGACGAAACTGCGCCGCAAGCTGCACCCGTTCCTGCTGCGCCGCCTGAAAAAACATGTGGCGAAGGACCTGCCGGAAAAAATCATCCGCGTCGCGCCGTGCAAACTCACGGTGGATCAGCACAAGGTCTATAAACAGCTGCTCGAAGACTCTAAAAACAAAATCAGCGAAATGGTGGAGAAAGAAGGCTTCAACAAGAGCCGGATGGAAATCCTCAAGACGCTGCTGCGCCTGCGCCAGACCTGCAACCATATTGACCTGCTGAAACTGGACGGCGTGAAGAGCAAACATCCTTCCGCAAAAATGGAGCTGTTCTTTGAACTGCTCAACGAAGCGATCGACAGTAAGCATCGTGTCCTGGTCTTCAGTCAGTTTACCAGCATGCTGGCGATCCTGAGGGAAGAGATGGATGAGCGGGGCATCAAGTACTGCTATCTCGACGGCAGCACCAAAGACCGCCAGGATGTCGTGCGTCGTTTCAACAAGGACCACACGGTGCCGGTCTTCCTGATGAGCCTGAAAGCGGGCGGCACCGGCCTGAACCTGACCGGGGCGGATATGGTGATCCACTTCGACCCGTGGTGGAACCCGGCCGTTGAAGACCAGGCGACCGACCGCGCGCACCGGATCGGCCAGAAGCGCACGGTGTACTCCGTCAAGCTGATCACCAAGGGCACGGTGGAAGAAAAGGTCCTGGCAATGCAGGAGCACAAAAAGGGCATTATCGATTCCACGCTCACGACCGACGAACAGGTCATGCAGAAGCTGACCTGGGAAGACGTGCAGGAACTGCTCAGTCTGTAGTCAGTTCAACGGCGCCGAAGGGCAGGGCACGCGTCAGTTGTTCTTTGAAGGGGTGCATTTCATCCGTCGGCACCTCCACGCGGATGAGGACGGCGGCCCGGTATTCGACTGCCTGCACCGCGAGCTTCATCAAATCCAGCTGGTGCCGAATGGACTGCTCGTGTTCAAAAGCGGTTTGAATGGTGATGCCCTGTTTTTCCACGGCATCTTCGGTGGGCAGGGTTTCAAGCGCGGCCTGCAGCGCGCCGGAATAGGCGCGGACCAGTCCGCCGGTGCCCAGTTTAATGCCGCCGAAGTAGCGCGTGACCACCACCATAATTTCGCCGACGCCGCAGTGCTGCAGGATCTGCAGCATGGGCCGTCCGGCGGTGCCGTGGGGTTCGCCGTCGTCGCTCATGCCGCAGGGATGGGTGCTGCCGGGCGGGCCGGCGGCGTAGGCCCAGCAGTGGTGCCGGGCATCGGGGAACTCTTCGCGCACGGCATCGGCAAATGCTTTGGCTTCTTCCGGGCTCCGCACCCGGCGAACATCGGCAATGAACCGGCTTTTCTTTTCGACGGTTTCAGCCCGGTGTTGTCCGGCGGGAACGGGGTATCGCGACGAAGCCACAGTCCGGACCGTTCTATTTGATACGGTCGATGGCGTCGAGTTTGGTCCAGAGTTTCGGCAGGTCGGCCAGCGGAATCATGTTGGGTCCGTCGGAAAGGGCTTCGGCCGGATTGGGGTGGGTTTCAATAAACATGCCGTCCACGCCGACCGCCGCCGCGGCTTTGGCGAGGTAGGGGGCAAAGCGTCCGTCGCCGCCCGAGGTGTCGCCCTGTCCGCCGGGGGACTGGACAGAATGGGTGGCGTCGAAAATGACCGGATAGCCGAGCTCGCCCATGATGATCAGGCTGCGCATATCGGCCACGAGCGTGTTGTAGCCGAAGGAGGCGCCGCGTTCGGTGAGCATGATCTGTTTATTGCCGGTGGCTTCGATTTTGCGGACGACGTTTTTCATGTCCCACGGCGCGGCAAACTGGGCTTTCTTGACGTTGACGGCAATGCCGCTTTCGCCGGCGGCCACGACCAGGTCGGTCTGGCGGATGAGAAAGGCGGGCAGCTGAATGATATCGACGACCTGGGAGGCGATTCTGATTTCTTCAATGCTGTGGACATCGGTCAGGACCGGCACGTTGTATTTGGATTTGATCTCGGCGAGGATCTCGAGGCCTTTTTCAATGCCGGGGCCGCGGTAGGAATCGATGGAGGTGCGGTTGGCCTTGTCGTAGGAGGCTTTGAAGACAAAGGGGATATTCTGCTTTTCCGAGAGTTTGACCAGTTTGTCGGCAATGGCCATGCAGCCCTCGCGGCTTTCGATCACGCAGGGCCCGGCAATCATGGCCAGGGGATTATTACCGCCGAATTTCACACCGTTGACATTCACTGTTTTAGCCATTTGAGATCCTTGTTGTTTAACGTTATTTGCCGATGAGTTTGAGGAATTCGTTCCGGGTGGACTGATCGCGGCGGAAGCTGCCGAGCATGGCGGAGGTGACCATGCAGGAGTTCTGTTTTTCAACGCCGCGCATCATCATGCAGAGGTGCTGGGCTTCGATCACGACGCCGACGCCTTCGGGCAGCACGGTTTCCATGAGGGTGGTGGCGACTTCATTGGTGAGGCGCTCCTGAATCTGGAGGCGGCGCGCAAAGTGGTCGACGATGCGGGCGAGTTTGCTGACGCCGAGGACCCGGCCTTCCGGAATATAGCCGATGTGGCATTTTCCAAAGAATGGAAGCAT